>NZ_JBFRDD010000008.1:0-183142 GCF_052113425.1 Cupriavidus sp. YAF13 | reverse complement strand
TATCTGGGCCGTAAGCACGACCGCCCGCCAGGGCCCACTGTGCTCTGGCRCGGCTTCTTCATCCTGCACGAGAGCATCAAGATGTATCGCATCTTCCGCCAGAACGAATGAAGTCATGTCGATGATTTGTGGGTAATCCTGAGCGTCGTTGACAGGGGGAGGGCGAACGTTTTTTAAGCCACCAGAATTGCAGGCTGAGCTGGATCGCAAAATCCGTGCTGTCGAGGGGCATCGATTCCTGAGCCAGCGGCTGCTCGCTTCGGTGTGGTCACCAGTTTTCCTTGAACGGTCTCAGGTCGAGCTCCTGCGTCCACGCCGATTTCGGCTGGCGGTGCAACATCCAGTAGTTTTCGGCAATGGCATCATACTCAAGGAGTCCTTCCGGACCGAGGTGCTCAATCATTTGTGGATAGGCGTCCTGAAGCCGGTCTCCGAGAATGCCACCATCGATGACGATATGCGCGACGTGAATTCCCTTGGGCCCGTATTCGCGGGCCATGCTTTGCGCGATCATTCGAAGTCCCGCCTTCGCGGCGGCGAAGTGCGCAAAGCCGGGCTTGCCGCGCAGACTGCCGGAGGCGCCAGTGAAGATCACGGTGCCGCGGCCCAGCGGGACCAGTCGCCGCGCGGCCTCACGACCGACCAAGAAGCCCGAATAGCAGCCAACGCGCCAGAAGTCTTCGAACTGTGCTGCGGTTAGTTTCGTGAAATCGATGAAGGCGTTGTTGCCAGCGTTGGACACGATGACATCGGCGGGCTCGCGGCCCGGCCCTGGGTTCATCGCGCGGTCGAAAGCGGCGATCACCTGCGTTTCATCGGTCACGTCAGTCCGAAGCGCTTCGGCACTGCCGATTCCCGACGCGGTAATCTCCGCGACCACCTCCTCAATTTTGGACAGCGTGCGTCCGGTCGCGATGACGTGATAGCCCTCGCGTGCGAAGCGCCTGCACACGGCGCCGCCGACTCCGCGGACCGATCCCACGCCGAACACGATTGCAGTTGGCTGACTCATGTCATTGTCTCCATTCAGTTAGTGAGGATACTGGCGTCATCGCGCAAGCTGGCCTCGAGGGTGGCCAGGTTGCCGAACTTGTGCGTTGCGTGAAATCGATCATTTATCCAAGAAGGAAAGTGCCTTTGATACGAAATCGGCCTGATTCTGGAAAATCCCACCATGCCCGGCGTCTTCGTAAATGACCAGTTGTGAGTCCGGAATGCGTCGCGCCATGTCGGTACTGTTCACGGTGGGCACCATGATGTCGTTGTCGCCGTTAGCGATCAGAACCGGGATCCGGATGCTGCCGAGATCCTGCGGCGCTTGCCGGCCCCAGGCCTTGATCGCCTTCAACTGCCGCAGGAAGGCGACCGGTGTCGGGTCTTTGTCCCGGTTTCGCTTGCGTTCCTTCAATCGTTCCAGGAAGGCCTTCGCGGCTTGGCGACCATTCGCCGTGGACGTGAAGAACAGGTAGTACTTGGGATCCCTCCGCGTCAGCAGGCCCTTGATGATCAATGGCCAGGAAACCGCGCCGACCTTGTCGATGCCTTGGCCGCCCGCCGGGCCCGTACCGGTCAGAAGGAGCTTGCGGACCAAGCCGGGTGCTTTCAGCACCATGTCCTGCGCCACGAATCCCCCGAGGGAAAAGCCGAGCAGATCCACCGTCTCGAAACCAAACGCGTGGATCAGGGCGATGGCATCGCATGCCATTTCATCGACAGTCACAGGCGCCGTGCCGCCCGAGGCGCCGATTCCCCGGTAGTCGGTGGCGATGACGCGATGCCTGCCGGCAAGGCCATCGACGATCCGGGGATCGAAATTGTCCAGCACCGCGCCCCAATGATTGAGAAGAATCAGTGGCACTCCACTGCGCGGCCCCAGGTCGCGGTAGGCAAAGGGAGTGCCCCCGACATCGATCAACAGGTTCGCGGCATTGGCGTAGGTCGTGGCCGATCGAACGTCCTTGTCGGAATTGGTCATTGTTTACTCCGCGTAGGCGAACATCAATGATGATGAGCATAATCTAAAATGTCAATGTCTTTGATGATGGCCAACATCAATGTATATTGACGCCTTGTTTCTTGGCTTACAGAAAGAGGCTCACGGGCATGAAAGTCACCAAAGCACAGGCACAGGAGAACCGGGCGCGCATCGTTGAGACGGCGTCCACGTTGTTCCGTGAGCGCGGCTACGACGGCGTGGGTGTGGCAGAGTTGATGGCGGCCGCCGGCTTCACCCACGGCGGGTTCTACAAGCACTTCCGTTCCAAAGCCGACCTGATGGCCGAGGCGGCCGCCTGCGGGATATCACAAACCGAGGCGCGGACCGGGGGAGTGGACATCCCCGAGTTCATCAATCGCTACATTTCCCGGGAGCACCGCGACGCCCGTGGCAGCGGCTGCACGATGGCGGCCCTTTGCGGCGATGCGGCGCGTCAACCAGAAGCCATCAAGGCCACGTTTGCAGCTGGAATCGAAAGCCTGCTGACTGCACTTGAACGCGAAGGCGTGACGTTGGGTACGTTGGATCAGCGCGAGGCGCGCGCAAAGATGATCGACATGTTCGCCCATTCGGTCGGCGCGATCGTGCTGTCGCGAGCCTGTCCGGATGACTCCCCGCTGGCGGACGAGATTCTGGAAGTCTGTCGCTCAGAAATTCTCGCGCCATTGTCGACGTCGGTGGACAACTAGCAAGCAGGCCGTGCGACCCGGGAGCCTCCGCAGGGTCAAGACACCGCGCAGCCCGATATCGAGGGCCGACCCTCAAGAACGTGTTTGCCGTTCACGGGGTCGATGCGACAGGCAAAGCACTTCTCGTGAAGCCGAGAGTTGCCCGTGATCAGTTGGCCATGCTGATTGCCGAGTTAACACCTTGTCTGATTGGCATGGAAGCTTGCTCGGGTGCGCATCATTGGGCTCGGCTGTTTTGCGTGCATGGACATACCGTCAAGCTGATGGCGCCCAAGCTGGTTGCGCCATATCGGATGTCCGGCAAGCGTGGCAAGAACGATGCAGCCGATGCAGCGGCGATCTGTGAGGCGATGACCCGCCCCAACATGCGCTTTACCGATCAAAGACGAACAGCAGCAAGGCATCCTCTGCTTGCATGGCACCCGCCAGGGCTTTGTCGAGGAGCGCACCGCGTGCTACAACCGGCTCCGTGGGTTGCTAGGCAAATTTGGCGTCGTCTTGCCACGGAAGCCCGACCGACTACGAAGAGAGATCGGGGCGCACCTGGAATCCCTACCGAGCTGGGCCAGCCGGTGCATCAGCGATTTGCGGGAGCACGTTTCAGGACCGCTTCAGTCGCTGGGTCAGAAGCCTGGTTGAGCGTCGGGGATACTGGCGAGCGGCTGTCGCGATCGCCGCCAAGAACGCGCGGTTGGCCTGGGCAGTCTTGCACTTCGGCGACGCCTTCAAGCCAGAGCCAACCTCCCGATGAACTTGATTTCCGCGAAACAAGCAATCTGCAGGAGGCCAGATCAGAAAAGATGCATGGAGCGCGGATCACAGTTGCACTGCCGGCGTTGATGTGAAGCGGGTTGGACCCGCGCGAGGCGCATCTGAGAAAAGTATGGGGAATTCAATCCCGATAATCGAACGAGGCCTTCGCGCGCGTCTTACATCAGGGTCCGGGCCTTTGGCCCAATATGACCGTTTGTAGTCCCGCAGTCCTTCACCTTTTCCCATCACACTGAAAGAGCAATAACGCATCTGCCACGGAAAACTTCGATTGGGTTTGCAACCAACGGGGAAGCCCTTGTAGTACTTTGCGTGCGAAATCTGGCGGTATGGCCGTGAAATATTTTAAGAATCAACCAGTTGGAAAGCTACTGGCTCCAAGTAGCCTTCATGGCCGAAAAGCCTTACTGTAAGCCGAATCCGGAGCGCCCACCGCCAGATTTCGCACGCAAGGTACGATGACCCCAAGTGGGAAAGCAATCTTGAAGCGCAGATCCTGCGCTACCACGTCGAGTAGCAGGAGGGGCTGCCCAGATGGACGCGATACTGCGGCCCTCGCGGTTCGATGCCTACCTGCCATTCATCCATGATGGCGCAGGGGAAGTTCCCATCGCATACGGCCAGCCGCCCGGCCGACCCTCAGGATTAGGCTGCAGATTTCTCCCGTCTCTGAGAAGGCATGAGTTGATTCAAAGAACCGGCAACAGATACGTCGCAAGCGAGACCCAATAGGCTGCCCCCACCGCAAGCGTTTCATCGTTGAAGTCATAGTGGGGGTTGTGCAGTGGAGCACTTGGTTGACGACCATCGGCTCCCAACCAAATGTAGGCGCCGGGCAGGGCCTGTAGCATGAATGCGAAATCCTCGGACGCCATCGAAGGGGGGATGCCAACACGTACTCCCTGGCCCCCACGGGTAGCCTTCGCAGCCGCGATTGCGTTGTCTGCCTCGTGCGAACTGTTCACGGTTGCTGGGTAGCGTCTCGCATACTCCACGTTTGCAGTGGCTCCCTGAGCCGCGGCCAGCGTCGTTGCCATGGACCGGAGTGCATCTTCGGCGCGGTCCTGTACCTTGGCATCGAAGCAGCGGACGGTACCACGGATCAGAACGCGGTCGGGGATCACGTTCCAGGTGTCCCCGCCGTGAATCTGCGTCACACTTACCACGATGGTATCCAGGGCGCTCACGAGCCGGCTTGGAATAGTCTGCAGGCCCAGAACGATCTGTGCAACGCTGATGAACGGGTCGACCCCTCGCTCGGGCATCGCGGCATGCGAGCCCCGACCTTGCACAGTGATCTCGAACGTGTCGAGTGCGGCCATCATTGGACCGTGGTTGATGGCAAATTCCCCAGCGGGCAACCCGGGCCAGTTATGCATCCCATAGACCGCATCACACGGAAAGCGTTCGAACAGTCCGTCCTCAACCATTGCACGGCCGCCGCCTTCGTTCTCCTCGGCCGGCTGAAAGATGAAGTGAATGGTGCCTTTGAAATCCCGATTTTTGGCCAAATGACGAGCTGCGCCAAGCAACATGGCCGTGTGGCCGTCGTGTCCGCATGCGTGCATGATGCCCTTGTAGGTCGAGGCGTGGGCAACCACACTGAGTTCCTGCACTGGCAGCGCATCCATATCGGCGCGCAAACCAATACTAGGACCCTCTCCTGTTGTGATGGTGCCGACGACGCCCGTGCGACCCAGACCGCGATACACATCGATGCCCATGCTGGCTAGTTCCCGGGCGACTAGGTCAGCCGTACGATGCTCTTCGAATGCCAGTTCAGGATGAGCGTGCAGGTCGCGCCGCCAAGCAAACATCGCGTTGACGACGTCGGGGTCGAGTTCAGGGGTGAAATCGGACATGGCTCAGATCACCGGCTTGTGCATAAAGAACTGTGCGATCAGCGCAGCGCCAACAAAAGTACCAAAATTGGCCGCGAAGGACACGACGACAATGCGCCAGCCCAGCCTGCGGAATGCCGGAATGTCCTTGGCAATGGAGAGTCCAGCGAAAGCGAGGATGGGGGTGGATAACGCCAGGAAATTGATCTTGCCCGTCATCTCCGCGATGTGCGCGGCACCCGGGAAGCCGGGGAACGTCAGGACCATACCCACAAGAGACACCCAGACTACGGCGGGCAGACGCGCGCCAGTCAAGCGGTAGAGCACGTAGCCCACGATCACAACGGCCACGATGATGGCAATGCCGCCGAGAACCAGAGGGTCAACGGGGGATGTCTTGTAGGTAATCCRGTTGCCGCACAGGGCAAAGGCCGCTACAAGCACCCAGGTGAGGACCAGACCTGGCATGCCCAGGCTCGGCGCGGGATCGTGGATGTCCGCGGAGAGCGCGGACGACGACTCAATGGTGGCGCTGGTCGTACGTCCGATCAGGGGTTCCAGCCGGCCGTAGGCCCAGATGGTGAAGGGAAGGGAGAGGAAGAGGGTGAAGTAAGTGCCGATCGTCGTCGTGATCAGATTGCTGGCAGCCGCAAATGTCGCGACGTCCTTGGCCACCTCCGGCGTCTGCTGGGCGGCGATCGAGCCGGCGGCGGCAGCCATCATGCTGCCGGAGCCGACACCCGCGCCCATGGCCAGGGCAAGGGGGTTGAAGATATTCAGGCTGGCGATCAGGCCCGCCACCACGGCGATGAACACTGCGCCGAAGACCGTGCCCGTCAGGTACTCGGCCAGTACCCCCTGGCCCTCGGGAGACTGCATTCCGAACTTCTCTCCGATGATCGCTAGGCTTGGTTCGCGCCCGACGGAAAATGTTGCCCCGATGGCCTGGCGCTTGATGCCAAGGAGCAATGCGATCGGCAGTCCGAACACCATCGTGCCGAAGAAGTGGCCGAATTCTTGGAAGACCAAGCCGAAGCCCGAGGCCGCGATTTTGGGGAGGGAGCCACCAACTAAGAGTGCCAGTTTGGCAATGAACAACAGCAGCGCCGGCTGAAGGATCGCTGCGGCGACGCGCTGGAGTTCGGTGCTGACCGCGACGCCTGGGGGGAGCCGCTTGCTGGCCAGGCCCCAGGCCCCGCCCATCAGCAATGCCCAAAGTAAGGGAAGTAGAACGATCTTGGCCGGGCCGAGCGGGACGCTGACGTTGCCGACGAATTCTGCGACGACGACCAGAACGAATGCGAAGAAGAAGAGCCTGGCCTTGTCGCCAGCAGTACTCGCGCACGTTGTGGCAGACAACGAATGAGTGGACATGGTGGAATCCTCCGGGTGGGGTTAGGGCGCGCGGGCGCGTGGTGTCGTGGCGGCCGGCGCGGCCGCGCGCGCTACCTACTTAACGGTCCAGGCTCGGCGCGTACCCGAACGGCTGGTTCGGGTTGACGGCGGTCTCAACCCAAATGCTCTTTACCTGGGTGTACTCGTGCAGCGCTTCAATGCCGCTGGACCGGCCATAGCCGCTAGCGTCATAGCCGCCGAAGGGCGAGGCCACGTTGATGACTTTGTACATATTCACCCAGAAGGTGCCAGCCTTGACTTGGGACGCCACGCGGTAGGCGCGGCCGATGTCGCTCGTCCAAACTGCACCGGCCAGGCCGAAGTCGCTGTCGTTGGCGATGCGGATGGCGTCTTCTTCCGTGTCGAAAGGGATGGCGACGACCACTGGGCCGAAGATCTCGGTCTGGGCCACCGTCATGTCGTTGGTGACGTTCTTGAGCACCGTTGGGCGCACAAAGTAGCCGGGACCCGATGCCTCGCCGTTGCTTCCTTCCACCACCGTCGCTCCTTCCTTCACGCCGGTTTGGATCATGTTGAGGACGTGGTTGAACTGCTTGGCATTCTGAACAGGCCCAACCTCGGTTTCGGGGGCAGTGGGCTCGCCGACACGAAGCTGGCGGGCACCGTCTGCCACCATTTGCACGAACTTATCGTAGACGCTGCGTTGTACCAGCAGACGTGAGCCTGCCACGCAGCTTTGGCCCGCATTGCCGAAAATTGCCGCCTGCGCCCCAATTGCCGCGCGCTCCAGGTTTGCATCCTCGAAGACGATATTGGCAGACTTTCCACCGAGCTCGAGCAGGCAAGGGATCCCGCGCTGCGCGGCGGCCGCGGCGATCTTGCTGCCGGTGGGCACGGAGCCCACGAATACCACCTTCTTGGTCGCGCGGCTCATCAGGGCCGCTTGCCCCGTCGTATGGCCGTAGCCGGCGAGGATGTTGATGACGCCTTTAGGTAGGCCTGCCTGCTCGGCCAGCAAGGCCACGGCCAACGAGCTCAGCGGGGTGAGTTCCGAGGGCTTGAGCAACACGGCATTGCCCATGCAGATCGCCGGTGCGATCTGCCAGCCACAGGTATTCAATGGTGCGTTCCAGGGGGTAATCTGGAGTACCACGCCGCATGGCTCCCGGCGTGTGAAGTTGAGGTGGCCGCTCGGCACCGGGATGACGTTGCCATAGACTTTGTCGCTCCAGCCCCCGTAGTATTCGAACATCTCCGCGACGCGCAGCGCTTCGCCCCGACAGTCGCGGATGGGCTTACCCGCAGAGAGCGATTCGAGTTGTGCCAGCGGCTCGAGGTTGGCCCGTAGCAAACGGCCGATCTCCTGCATGATGCGGCCGCGCTCCGCATGGCTGACGGCCGCCCAGGCACGTTGGCCCGCGACTGCCGCGTCTACCGCCTTGCTGACGACTGCACTGCCGGCATCCTTGTAACTGAGGAAGGTTTCGCCGGTCGAAGGGTTCACCAGCGGGATCTCTTCGCCTTCGCCCTGCAGGATTTCGCCGTTCACATAGGAGCCGATGATGCCTTGCGGAAAGAAGACGCCAAAGGACGCGAGCAGTTGTTCGGTGAGGTTGTTTTTCATGGTGAGGATCTCCTATCAGAAGTGCTCAAGCCTGCGCGGGCTGGGGACGCGTGCCAAGTTCAACGATGCGATTAAAGTCCTCATCGTCTTGGATGGTCTCACTACTCTTAGACCACAGCTCGGCGACCTTGCCGGACAGCGGTAGATCCAGATCGAGTGCACCGATCAGTTCCTGCGAAAGGCGCACGTCCTTGCGCATCAGCTTCATGGTGAAGCCCGAATCGAACTTGCCGTTCATGATCCACGTCGGGAAGCTATGTTCGGTAACGAAGCTTCGGCCGGAGCCAGCGTTGATTCCTTGCAGCAGGCGCTCGACGGGCACGCCGGCCTTGGCAGCCATCCGCGTGACCTCGGCAGCCACGATCAGGTGGGAGGCGGTGAAGAGGTTGTTGGCGATCTTTGCGACATGACCTGCACCTACGCCACCCACATGGACGCGCTTAGCGCTCATTGCCTCCAGCACGGGCATAGCTCTAGCAAGGTCCTCGTCGGAGGCACCAATGACCATGGCCATGGTCCCGGAGATAGCGCCCTTGGGGCCGCCGCTGACTGGCGCGTCCATCATGCTCATGCCAACCGCTGCAAGCTGCGCTGCGAGCCGGCGCGTGGTGTCGGGATGCGAGGTCGAGGTGTCGATCACGAGCACGCCAGGCTTTGCATGGCTGATCAGGCCCTCTGGGCCTGCCACGACTTCGGCGACGATCGCTGCAGTCGGCAGTGAGAGGACGAGCGCGTCCGACAACGCCAGCACCTCCTTGACGGTCTCCTTGACCGGGACACCTTCCTTGGCCAGCGCGTCGCGCGTGGCCGCCGAAGCGTCCGTGCCCACGACGGAGAAGCCGCCACGCTGCAAGGATAGGGCCATGCCACGCCCCATGTTGCCCAATCCGATTACGCCAATGGTGTTCATTCGATTTCCTTCGGGTGGATGACGAGTTGCTGTTCTGGCGAGCGGCATGGCCCTGTTCGGACCCCATTGATGAATCGCGTGGCAGCTCTGCCGTAAGCGAAGAATTGCACTGCACGGATTGGCTAGCAATGGCATGAGCGGTAGAATTGTGTTGCTTTCCAGTCAACACACAGGAGTCGCAATGGCGCGCCCTAGTCCGGAGATGGCGTCCTCCCTTGAGGATCGACGCGTCCGGTATCTTTACGAAGCGGTTGCATCCGGTTCCATTCGCGCAGCGGCAGACAAGCTGGACATGAATCCGTCGGTGGTGAGCCGGCAGATAGCGCAATTGGAAACCGAACTGTCAATGCCACTGCTCGAGCGGCTGGGGCGCGGGGTCAAGCCCACAGAGGCCGGTCAGATGCTAGTGGAGTACTACAGGCAGCATACGTCTCATAAGGAGGACGTACTCAACAAGCTCGGCGAGGTCGCTGGCCTTGTGCGCGGGCATATCGACCTTGTCCTTGGGGAGGGCTTTGTTGGCGACCTGATGGCGGAACCATTGCAGGCGTTCTGGAAAAAACACCCGCATCTCACCGTCAGTCTGAGTTTGGCCGGTACCAACGAGGTCTTAAGGCGTGTGGCCGAGGACCAGGCCCATATCGGCTTGGTCTACAACCCGCCCGTGAGCGCAAGCATTCGTTCTCGAGCAGCAATTCGCCAACCGATGTGCCTGATCGCCAAGCCCGATCACCCGCTAGTTGCGTTAAAGCGCGAGCCAGTCTTGCGGGACATTGCAGGCCATGATTTGGCGATGATGCACGGGTCATACGGCACGCGCCAAGCCATCGAACTTGCGAGTCAATTGGAACACCTGCGGCTCGTTCCGAAGCTAACGACCGACTCCATTTCGGTGGTCAAACACTTCGTGAAGGCAGGGCTTGGCGTTGGGTTGCTTCCTGCCTTCGCCGTCACACAGGAAGTCGACGCAGGCGATCTGGTGGCAATTCCCATCAATAACCGGATCCTGGCGAGTGCAGAGGCGCATATCGTCACGCGTCTGGGCAGGCAGTTGCCGATCGCGTCGAATCAGCTCTTGCTACAGCTCATATCCACGATGCGTGCTTTCCGGGACGCGAAGCCGAGAAGAAGTGGCAAGGCATGACGGCATGTTGCAGCTACGCAACCGTTGAGTCCCTGGCAGAGGTGCTGCGCAGCGGTGGCGTGGTTGGGTACCCGACGGAAGCGGTCATGGGACTCGGTTGTGACCCATGCAATGAAGCTGCCGTTCGACGAATCTGTCATCTTAAGGCTCGATCCGTCAGTCAAGGACTGTTGTTGATAGCGGCGGACTTTGGGCAAATTGCGGGATTTCTCGACTTGAGGGGGATATCCGAGGACCGCCTCCGTGAAGTCACAGAAACCTGGCCGGGTCCGCACACATGGGTGTTCCCGCGCAGCGAGCATGTGCCCTCGTGGGTAAGTGGAACGCGAGGTGGGATCGCGGTGCGCGTGACAGCGCATCCGCCCGCAAGGGCACTTTGTCGGGCATTCGGCGGCGCGCTTGTCTCGACAAGCGCGAATCCCAGTTGTGAGCCTCCTGCAGTCAATATTGAGCAACTGAAGCGATACTTTGGCCGCGCGCTAGACGGCGTGCTGGATGCGCCAGTGGGCACACTGAGTCGGCCGACCGTCATTCGGGATGCCATCACCGGGAAGGTGATGCGCGCTTAAGCCGGGAGTTGTGGCACGACTCGGAGCGCGAGTTCTTCGGCGCTCGCCAGCAACTGGGAAACGAATACCTGCACTGCGGGATGTTTTCGTTCGCCTCGGCGATAGGCGACCGAAATACGTCGCTTCATTTCTGGGCGAAGCTTGACCGCTCGCACGTCAGAAGGGGTATGGGATAGCCTGAGGCCCGGAATCACGGAAACCGAGCAGCCGGCGGCGACCATGGCGCCGAGGATCTCGAATCCGCGGCACTCTGCATTGATTCGCGGTTCGTAACCCGCGCGCCGGCAGAGGTTGACGATGAATTCGGCGTAGAAGCTCGACGCTGAATCCAGGGCCCATGCCTCGTTCTTCAACTCTCCCATCGACACCGTCGCGCGATCCGCGAACCGGTGGCCACACGGCAGTAACGCGTACAGTACATCTTCCAGGAGAGGAACCTGCTCGACGGTCTTATCCTCTCGCCGCAACCGGAAAGTCAGGTCATCGACAAATGCGATGTCGGCCCGCCATGAGCCGAGCGCGGCTAACCCGTCGGCAGGCTCCATTTCCTCTAGCACTATCTCGAGGAAGGGGTAGGACACACCCAGCGTCTTGATCACATGTGGCAACAGCGCTGCGGCAACGGTCGGAAACGCCGCAACGCGGATCTTGCCAGCAATCTCCTTCTTTAACTGGGCCAAATCCGACTTGGCCTCCTCTAGCACACCTAGCAAACGCTCGACATGGGCCACCAGTACTTCGCCCGCTGTCGTCAGCCTCACTCCCCGCCCTTGCCGCTCGGTCAGCTTGATCCCTGCTTCCTCCTCCAACTGCGCAATCTGCTGTGAGACGGCCGAGGGTGTCAAAAAGAGCGCGTCGGCCACGGCGGCCATGGTCTGGCGTGTTGAGAGTTCGCGCAAGGCGCGCAGTCGACTGATTTCCATACGGGGAGGGTATACCCAAATAAACAGTTTTGCTAATGCATATCGTAAGAATACATCAATAGACCTATAGGAATGTTGTTCCTAGGATGGAGGCATCCCCCAACCCGTATCGTCCGAGAGGAACCAGATGAAACACTTTGCCATTCTCTGCCAAGCCGCTGTAGCCAGTGCAATCTGCTTTGCTGCAGGCCACGCTAGTGCAGCAACGTCCGTACTCGACACGGTTAAGGCGCGGGGCGTACTGAACTGCGGAACCGATAATGCCGCCCCCGGTTTTGGATATCTCAACACCAAGACCGGCGAGATGACCGGCATGGACGTGGATCTCTGCAAGGCGGTGGCCGCCGCGGTGCTGGGCGATGCGAAGAAGGTGAAGTACGTGGTGGTGACCGACAAGAGCCGCTTCAATGCGGTGCAGACCAATCAAGTGGATGTCGTGTTTGCCCACACGACGCTCAAGCCTGCGCGCGAATCGGCGGTGGCAGTGGACTTCCTGCCAATCTACTTCTACGACGGCAACGGAATCATGGTCAAGGGCAACAAGATTCAGAGTGTCAAGGCACTTAACGGCGCCACCATTTGCACGACTCAAGGATCGGCGACCGAGCAGACACTCTCGGGCTACATCAAGTCCCAGGGTTGGAGTCCTTCGACGAAGGTGCTCACCTATGAGAACCTGGAAAAGCTGTTCGCCGCCATGGAGTCCGGTCGATGCCAAGGCATGAGTACCGATCGATCCGCCCTCGCCACGTGGAAGGCCAACGCGCCCAACCCCGCCGACTACACGATCCTGCCGGAGACGCTGGACAAATCCCCTTTTGCCGGCTTCACGGTCGCCAACGACTCCCGTTGGCGCAACGCGCTGCGTTGGATTGTCTTCGCCACTTTCCAGGCAGAGGAGTACAAGATCGACGCGAAGAATCTGGATGCGTCGAGGAAGAGCCAAGATCCCTTCGTGCAGAAGTTCCTTGGCGTCAATGGCAGCTTTGGGCCGGATTTCGGCCTGCCTGTCGATTTCGTCAGCAAGGTCATCGGTCAGGTAGGCAACTTCGGCGAGATCTATGAGCGCAATCTTGGTCCCAAGACATCGACCTTCATCGATCGCAAGGGCACCCTCAATGCTCCGTGGAGCCAGGGCGGCGCACTGTATTCCCCTCCATGGATCTGATCCCCCGCAGGCGTGCGGGCCCAATGCCCGCGCCGAACGAGAACCGTACCTCAGAAGCCGCCATGAATCGAATCGTGAATCCGACGTCGGTGGAGCCGTCCGCCCCACCCAACGCGGCAGCAGGACTGACCGCCCTCGCCGCATTGTCTCCGCGTCCCGGACTGTCAACGTCCACTCGCCTAAGCTTGCGCGTAGTCAGGTTCGCCAAGCAGGCGGGAATCGTCTTGGCGGCCGTGGTCTTGCTCGCCTGGCTTGCACTGAGTGTGCGTGCGGGCCTGGCGCGCAACGGCATTGGCTTCGACATGGGCTTCTTGAGGCAGGCAGCCAACTTCGATATCAGCGAGGGCTATATTGTCACGTCGAATGGGATACGCTCGTTCACAGCTGCCGATACCAACGCCGAAGCGTTGCTGGCCGGCTTCTACAACACCATCAAGACGGCTGCGGTGTCCATCGTTCTTGCTACGGTGCTCGGCCTATTGGTAGGCATGGCGCGTATCTCACACAATTGGCTCGTTCGCCAGTTGAGCTTCGGCTTTGTTGAGTTGGCGCGCAACACGCCAATGCTCATCCAGTTGGTCTTCTGGTACTTCGCCGTGGTCTTGCAGATGCCCGCCCTGACGGACGCCTCGCGTTGGTTTGGTGGGATTCTGTTCAGCAAGCAGGGGCTTTACGTGCCGGCGGTAGCGCTGGCCGAACATGCTTCAAAGGGTGCTCTGTGGAGCTTGCTTGCGGGCACTGCCTTAGCGCTAGCGGCATTCGCTGCACGCAAGCAGCAGAGAATGGGGCATCTATTCCTCGCCTTGAGCGCAGTCGCACTGGTTGCTGCCATCGCACTGGGCTTTCCGTTGACCGTCGCCACGCCGCACGTTGATGGGTTCATGGTGGTTGGCGGTGTGGCAGCCAGTCCGGAGTTTGCTGCATTGTTCCTTGGGCTCAGCGTCTACACCGCCGCATTCATTGCGGAAATCGTCCGTGGCGCCATATTGGCTTTGCCGAAAGGTCAATGGGAAGCTGCGGCGGCACTGGGGCTGTCCAGGCGCTATGCCTTCCGGGACGTCGTCATTCCGCAAGTGTTCCGAGTGGTACTGCCTGCATTCGGCAACCAGTACATCAGCCTGGCCAAGACCACCTCGCTCGGCATCGCCATCGGCTTCTCCGATCTCTTCAATGTCTATGGCACCGTAGCCAATACGTCTGGCCGCAATCTTGAAGGCGTGATCGTGGTGATGCTTGCCTATCTTGTGCTCAGTTGGACGATCAGTTTCGTGGTCAATATCGTCAACAGACGACTTCTTCTAGCAGGGGCATCGCGATGACTGCTGCATTTCCGCGTTGGGTACGGCGCAACTTGTTAGCCACGCCGTTTGACACGGCGTTATCGATCCTCTTCATTCCGCTGTGCCTGTGGATGATGTTCAGTGTCGGCAACTGGGCCATCACCCAGGCGCAATGGCACGTGGTTGGCGACAATTTGCGCGTCCTCATGGTTGGCACGCTCCCCGGCGAGATGACGATTCAGCCCTGGCTCGCCACCGGCATCCTCGCCTTGGTCAGCGGCATGACCGTCGCGCTGGTCACATGTGCGCGCCGCCGAGCGCTTGGCATCGGCGTAGACATCGCTGCGCTAGCAGCCGCGGGATGCGTGTTCACGGGCAGCATTCCACTGGCATGCGCGCTAGGCTGCGTCGCCGTGGGTCTTGCCGGCTGGCTAGCCGTCGACGTCTGGCCATCTCTGCGCAAGATGGTTGGTGTGGCCTGGCTGCTCGGCTTGCTCTTCATCGGCGCGTTGCTGGCGCCGGCCGGCACCGAGCGCTGGGGCGGCTTGCTGATGGGGGTGCTCTTTACATTGCTGGCCGCGATATTGAGCGTGCCGCTGGGCATCGGCCTGGCGCTTGGGCGGCGCAGCCGATTTGCAAGCGCACGCATTATCTGCACCGGCTACATCGAGGTGATGCGTTCACTGCCACTGATTCTGATCGTCTACTGGGTCTGGATCATTACCCCGCTGGTGTCGCCACAGAATGCCATGCCTGACCTGCTGCGGGGGTTGCTTGGCTTCACACTGTTCTTTGCGGCCTACGTTGCGGAGTACGTACGCAGCGGGCTGCAGAGTGTTCCGCGCGGACAAATCGAGGCCGCTCAATCGCTGGGAATGTCGCCAGCGCAGATCAGCCGTGACGTGGTGCTACCGCAAGCGTTCCGCGTCGTCATGCCAGCACTGGTTGGCAACGTGCTCGATATCTTCAACAACGTGCCTTTGCTATTCATCATCGGCCTGACGGATTTTCTGCGGGCCGGCCAGATGGTGCTAGTCAATCCACAGTCTGGCGGTCGAACCTACGAGTTGTACGCCTTCATGTTTCTCGTCTATCTCGCTGTGGCTTCGGTGATCACATTTGGCGCGAGACGCCTGGAAGCACGGATGGCCATTGGCCACCGCTAACCCAACAATCCTTTAGGTATCCCATGAACAACATTGTCCAGATCGAGTCGGTCAAGAAATCCTTTGGCCCTGTTCAAGTCTTGCGTGGCGTTGATCTTTCGGTGGCAAGAGGCGAGGTACTGGTCATCATCGGCGCCAGCGGCTCAGGCAAGTCAACGTTGATACGGTGCGTGAACGGCCTCGAAGCGTTTCAGGAGGGGCGTATCGTTGTCGACGGGTGCGAATTGCCATGCGAGGCCGAGCGGGAACTCAGTGAGGACAAGCAATTGAATGAGGTTCGCAAGGGCGTTGGCATGGTCTTTCAGCAATTCAACCTATTTCCGCACAAGACGGTGCTGGAAAACGTTTCACTCGCGCCCATCCGGGTGCGCGGCAAGACCAGGGGAGCGGCCGAGGCGATGGGGCGTCAATTACTCGAGCGGGTTGGCCTGAAGGACCACGCAGCGAAGTTTCCCTCACAACTTTCTGGGGGGCAGCAGCAGCGCGTCGCCATCGCCAGAGCACTGGCAATGGAGCCGCACGTCATGCTGTTCGATGAGCCCACGTCGGCGCTCGATCCGGAAATGGTCGGAGAAGTGCTTGACGTCATGCGCGAGCTGGCGGCCGAAGGCATGACGATGATGATCGTGACCCACGAGATGGGCTTTGCGAGAGAGGTTGCCAATCGCGTCGTCTTTGTCGACCAGGGGAAGATCCTCGAACAGGGGGCACCTGAACAGATCTTCGACTCGCCCAAGGAGGAACGCACTCGCCTGTTCCTCTCCAGGGTACTCAAGCATTGAACGAACACACCCCGCAGACGAACTCCCCAAGGGCTGAGATCGTCATCAAATGATTATGTACGTTTCAGGAATGAACCCAATGGCTGCGACAATTGTCGGCGACCAAAAGTCGACCGAACTCTGGCACATATTGACCGAGCAGGCCAAGACTTTGTCAATAGCGTGCCCGAGCCTTGCCGAGACACTGTCGGAATCTATCCTCCGGCATCCGTCCTTCGCGAGCGCCCTTGGCGCAATGCTCGCACAGTCACTCGCCAACGTTACGCCGCCGGCGCTGCGCTTGGGTCCTCTTTTCGAGCAAGTGCTCCAGTTGCATCCGGAGATCGAGGTGTCGGCTGCATTGGATCTTGAGAAGCTGGAGGCGGTGAACCCAGCTTGCCCAGATCTTCTTACGGGCTTTCTTAGCTTCCGAGGTTTCCAAGGCCTGCAGTTATACCGGCTCAACCATGCCTTGCAGGGCGATGATCAGGGTGAGTTGGCCGTTCTCCTTCAGAATTGGGGTGCCATCCACTACGCCATGGACATCCATCCGGCCGCGCGCATTGGCGATGGCGTCTTTTTTGATCATGGCATGGGTATCGTGATCGGCTCGACTGCCGTCATCGAGGACGGCGTGAACATGTGGCACGGCGTTACCCTCGGCAGTACCCTGACCCAGGGCGGGGACCGCCATCCAAAAGTCCGCCGAAACGCAGCCGTCTGCGCGGGTGCCACGGTGCTTGGCAACATCGAGATTGGCGAAGGAGCCATTGTCGCCGCCGGCAGTGTGGTGTTGAAGCCTGTTGCCCCAGGCCGCGTGGTTGCCGGTGTTCCGGCCAGGGAGGTGGGAAGGGTGCCGGAGCGGCTCGATGCGATTGACGAGACCGTGAAACGCGCAACGACTGTCCAGGAGCTTTGAGATGGCTAACGTCAGATTTGGTATCGATCATCCGGTCGTTACGGTTCGCGACTTTGATCGCGTGCGCGAGCAGTTCAAGAACCTCGGATTCACGCCCAATCCGGTCGGGTATCACCCGTGGGGCACAACGCTGTCGCTGTTGATGTTCAAGGACAACTTCATCGAGATCATCGCCGTCAACGATCCCTCGAAGTTCGGAACGAATTCGGTCAATGGCTTCTGCTATGGACGCAACGTCGGGAAATTCACCGACCGTGTCGAAGGGCTGGGGCTGGTGGCGTTGCACAGCAAGGATTCCCGTGCCGACCATGCAGCGCTTGTCGAAAGCGGCTTGCAATCGCAAGGCCTGATCGACTTCCGGCGCAACATGACAAAGCCGGACGGCACGCCGGACGTCGCCGTCGTCTCGTTAGGCCTCTTTCTGAACGAGGAGCAGCGCGACGTGTCGAATTTCATCTGCCACCAGCATCGGCCCGAGCTGATCTGGGTGCCGGCATGGCAGGACCATCCCAACGGCGTGGTTGCCGTGACGGCCGTTACCTATCTGGCTGAGCGGCCGCTGGATCTGGCCCGCCGCTACATCGCCTTCTACGGCGAGGCGCGCGTTGCCCAGTCCGAGGACATCGTCGAAGCCGACACCGGCTGCGGCCTGATCCGTATCCTGTCACCGCGCGCGGCTGCAGACTACTACGGCGCCATACCCATGCCGGATTGGAAGGGTGATACGCAACCGCATGGCATCGGCCTAACTGTCAAAAGCCAGGCCCCAGCGGTACTGGAGAGCCTTTGGCAGTCAAATGGCGTTGACGTCCTGCGAAGTGCACGCGACACCTGGCTCATATCGCCGGAACAATGCGGCAATGTGATCATGGAATTCAGCGCGTAGTGACGAGCGGCAAACCGTCTCGACCCTCAATGCCGCACCTGGCAACCGTCACCACATCTCGCAATGAGAGGGATCGGAGTGTTGTCTTGCGGTCAACGGAAATTCACTTCCGATGCCGTTGCTTGGTAACGACCGCTAGTTCATCCTTCAGACACGCTAGGTACTAATCAACGCATCGGAGAGCAATTCGTGGCAGTCAGTGTATTCGACCTTTTCAAGATCGGCATCGGGCCATCGAGTTCGCACACCGTGGGGCCCATGCGCGCCGCCCGGATGTTCGCGCAGGTCCTGGGTGGAGAGGCGGGCAGCAGCGATGTTTGCCGTATCCGCGCCGAAATGTTTGGCTCGCTCGGGGCCACCGGCAAGGGACACGGCACCGACAAGGCCGTGCTGCTGGGCCTCGCTGGCCACGAACCTGACACGATCGACGTTGAACGGATACCCGGCTATCTCGACGACATCCGTGAGAGCGAATCGATCTTCTTGGAGGGGGACATGCGTCTCACATTCAAGGAAAAAGAAGACCTGATTTTCTATCGGCGTGAGACGCTGCCATTCCACGCCAACGGCATGCGCTTTACGGCGCTGTCTGGGGCCGGGGACACAATTCTGGAGCGGATCTACTACTCTGTGGGCGGAGGCTTCATCGTTAGCGAACAGGTGGCCGTGGACGGAAGCAGGCAGAAGAGAATCGCACCGGACGTGACTGTGCTGCCGGTCCCATTCCGCTCAGGACAGGAACTGCTGGCGCAGGCGACTCACCTCGGCTGCAGTATCGCAGAGGTTATGCGGCGCAACGAGCGGCACTGGCGATCAGATGCGGAGACACGAACCAGATTGCTGCACATATGGGCTGTCATGCGCGGTTGCATCGATCGTGGTTGCCGAACCGAGGGTGTGCTTCCGGGCGGGTTCAAGGTTCGGCGACGGGCGGCGGCCCTGGCCAAGCGCCTTGAATCCGACGTTGGGCGCACCGACGATCCATTGGTGGTGATGGACTGGGTTAACATGTTCGCCTTGGCAGTGAACGAGGAGAACGCTGCTGGCGGCCGCGTTGTAACTGCGCCCACCAATGGTGCGGCCGGTATTATCCCTGCAGTGCTCAAGTACTACGCGCAGTTCGTGCCTGGCGCTTCCGACGACGGCATAGTTGACTTTCTTCTAACTGCGGCAGCGATCGGAATTCTGTATAAGGAGAATGCATCGATTTCGGGAGCTGAGGTCGGCTGCCAAGGAGAAGTGGGCGTGGCCTGTTCGATGGCGGCAGGTGCATTGTGCGCCGTGCTCGGCGGTAATCCCGAGCAGGTCGAGAATGCAGCCGAGATTGGCATGGAGCATCATCTTGGTCTGACGTGCGATCCGGTTGGTGGCCTGGTGCAGATACCGTGCATCGAGAGGAATGCCGTAGCCTCCGTTAAGGCGATCAACGCTGCCCGCATGGCGATGCACGGAGATGGCGCGCATCACGTGAGTCTGGACAAGGTCATCAAGACAATGCGCGAGACGGGCGCCGACATGCTGACCAAATACAAAGAGACTTCGCGTGGCGGCCTGGCAGTCAATATTGTCGAATGCTGACGGGCGAGATCGTTGAGGAGGTTGTTTCCGGTTCCTCGCGTTACCGGAAGATGCAAGGCTCCTTCACGGCAACTCGCCAAGTCACTGGGAAGGCGACCAGTTGTGTGGTAGCGGCAGCAGCCAGATCGTGACCCTTGTCGAACGCCAGACTCGCTACCTTATGCTGGTGAAGATTGCCAGCAAGGATAGCGAGACGGTCGTCAATGCACTCATCAAGCATGCGTGTAATTGCCGCAGGAACTCTACAAATCGCTTACCTGGGATCGGAGATCCGAGACGGCGGAGCACAAGCGTTTCACCGTGGCCACGGACATCAAGGTCTACTTCTGCGATCCTCAGCATCCGTGGCAACGCGGCTCGAACGAAAACACGAACGGCCTTCTGAGACAGTACTTCCCCAAAGGGACCGATCTCTCTGTCTATTCGCAAGCCAAGCTACGATGCCGTAGCGAGGCGGCTCGATGAGCGCCCCCGAAAAACACTAGACTTCGATACACCGGCTGAACGATTCCATCAATCCGTTGCGTTGACCGGTTGAATCCTCAGCTGAGAAGCTGCCCTTTGGAATCGCTGCGACGACCACGGGCACGCTTCGAGCACGTCGGAAACTGAACGTTCGACGATGGCGAGCGATGTAGCGCCCCATCGTTCGGGTTGGCTGCCTGCCGGCCAGAAGTTTACCCGCCGCGCACCGCAGGGTGCCAGAAGACGACACGCCGATGGATCCCACGTACGGCTTCCACGCCGATCAGGCCAGTGATCGCCAGCAGCAGCACGCCTGCGAACATTGTGGCAAGACTCATGCTGACCGACGACGACGCGATCAGGAAGCCGAGTCCCCGCTGCGCCGACAGGAATTCGCCTACTACGGCGCCGATCAGCGCCAGCGATACGCCGATCTGCAAGCCCGAGAAGATGTCGCCCAGCGCCGCCGGCAACTTGACGTGCCACAGCAGGAAGCCGCGCGACGCGCTGAAGGCACGGCACGCCTCCAGCAGTTCGGGGTCGGTGCGCCGGATCCCGTTGATAGTGTTGACGAACAGCGGAAAGAAGCAGACCAGGGCCACAAGCACGATCTTCGACGCCGCGCCAAAGCCGAACCAGACCAGCAGGATGGGCCCCAGCGCCACCTTCGGCGTGGCCTGCAGGCCCACCAGCAGCGGGTAGACAAAGCGTTCGAAGGTCTCGGATTCCGCCAGCAGCGCGCCGAGGGCCACGGCCAGCACGCTGCCCACCGCAAAGCCGGCCACCGTGTTGAGCAGCGTGGCGCCGATATGCGGCCACAGCGTGCCGGTGAGAAAGCCATCCGCGAGCGAACGGAACACCGCCTCTGGCGGCGGCAGCAGGTAGTCGGGAATCTGCAGCCATCGCACGGCCTGATCCCAGGCGAGCAGCAGCAGGCCGACGCTGATGGCCGGATAGAGCGGCGCGGGCAGGCGCCGGGCCATGGTGTCAGTGGGCATTGAAGTGTCTCCGCAAGTGCTGGGTCAGCGCGGTGAATTCGGGATGATCGAACGTGTCGACGCTGCGCGGGCGGGCCAGCGGGTTTGGCAGCGACTCCACAATGCGGCCCGGGCGCGGTGACATGACCAAAATCCGGTCGGCCAAAAACACGGCCTCGGGAATGCTGTGCGTGATGAACAGCACGGACTTGCGCTGCACGCTCCAGATGTCCTGCAAGGCGAATGTCAGGGTCTCGCGCGACAGCGCGTCCAGCGCCGCAAAGGGTTCGTCCATCAGCAACAGTGTGGGGTCTGGCAGCAGCATGCGCGCGATACCGACGCGCTGCTGCATGCCGCCAGACAGCTCGAACGGATAGTTGCCGGCAAACGCGGTCAGTCCGACCAGTTCGAGCAACCGGTCCGCCCGGGCCTTTGCGCGGGCAAGGTCCAGGCCCTGTGTGCGCGCCGGCAGCAGTACGTTTTCGCGCACGGTCTTCCAGGGCAGCAGGCTCGGCTTCTGAAACACCACGCCGGTGCTGCGGCTGGGCCCTTTAATCGGATTGCCATTCAGTGCGATGTCTCCGCGCGTCGGGGCGAGCAGGCCGGCGGCTAGGCGCAGCAGCGTGGATTTTCCGCAGCCGGAAGGGCCGAGCAGGGCGACAAACTCGCCTTCGCCGATTTCCACCGCGACGTCGGCCAGGGCCTCGGTCCGGCCGGAACGCGTGGGATAGGTCAGGCCGACGCCGCGTATCGACAGTGCGGCGCTCATGACGCGGTAGCCCCTGCGTCATGGCGGCTTGCCGACCGCTGCACGGCATCGGCCAGGAAATCGACCACACGGGCCCACGAGGCGGCGCTGGCCCTGGCGTTGGCCTGCGCAGTGCCGCCGCCATCGAGCAGCAGGCCGGCCACCGGGTGTGGCTTGGCGATCAGCGTTGCAGGCAACTGCGGCAGGCCGATTGCATGCCCGGCGCCTTCGCCGCGCAAGTGCTCGACGGGCGCCCCGTTCTTGCGCCGACGCAGCACGTCGGCCATCTGGTCGCTGTAGAGCGTGGACGGCCAGAAGCCGTCATCGGTGCCCGAGATCAGCAGCAGCGGCCCCTCGATGCTTTCCACGGGGATGCGGGCGCGTGCCACGGCCTGGGCGTTGCGCAGTGGCGTATGGAAAGCGGCCGCCTGACGTACCGGCTGTCCGGCGCCGGGCGGATGATCGAAAGCGTGCCAGTCGGCGTCGAGGTTGTCGCGCCAGACATTGGGCAGCGGCTCGCCCCGCCATGTCCAGGCAGTGGCATCGCGCGGCTTTTCCGGATGGCCCGCGCGCAGCGTGCCATGCACCACGGAGCTGGGCACGTATGCCACGACGGCCGATACCAGCGCAGGAAAGCGCGACGCCAGCAACAGCACCAGTTCACCGCCGCGCGACACGCCCGATGCCGCGACGAACCCGTGCTGTGGTGCCAGGCGATCATGCATCCAGCGCAGCGCGGTTTCGAAGTATTCGAGCGGTGTGTCGTTGATATGGTTGGGCCGGCCTGGCGCCTTGAAGTAGCCAAGGGCCAGTGCCGAGTAGCCGTGCGCCGCATATAGTGCAGCGCGTTGTTCGTGCATGCCGCCGCCCGAACCCGCCAGCACCAGTACTGCCGGGTGCGGACCGGCACCAGCCGGGGTGTACAGGGTGCCGCTGAGCCCCGACTCGCGGACCGGGCGATGCGTGACGCCGGGCGCCAGGAAACGCAATGTGTATTGCGCCCGTGCCTGTGCGCCACATTGGCCCGTGGCGGTCAGCGCGATGTCCAGCGGTGCGATGCCGTCGCTCCATGTCGGGCGCGTCGGGGTGCGCAGGCGCCGCATGGCCCAGACCGGTGCGGTGGCGTCGGCAACGATCCAGTCGCCGCTGGCGGGAGCCGTGGCGCCGACCGGAACCGTGCCGTCGGCATCCGCTGTCAGCACCGCGTGGCTTTCCCATTGGCTGCCGTCCGGATGATGCAAGGTGGCGGTCAGGGTCACGCGTTCGCCACTGTTGAATCCGCGCAGCGTGATCTCGCGCGGCACATCGACCAGCGCGTCAGTCGGCGCGATATCGATCCGTGCGTGCTGGGGCCGGGTCATTGGGCTGCCTTTGCGCGACGCACCAGCGCGGCGCGATCGAAGTCGCTGAACGCCGAGACAAATTCGTTCGAGAAGATCTTTTGCAGCGGTACATCCGCGCTGGGATACTCCCCGGCCTTGGCCATGGCTTCGATGCCGCGCTGGATGGCGGGCAGATCATATTGCCCCGGCACGCGTGGCGCGCCGGAAGGCGTGTACAGCACGCGCTTCAGACGGCGCGTCAGCAGCTCGGAGGCTTCGGCAAGTTGTTTGGCTTCGCCGCCCGCCGGCCTGGATTCGGGGTGCTGCCGCCAGAACGCCTTGATGCAGAACGCTGGATTCGCCTCGCAAACGATCTGGGCCTGGGTGTAGGCGCGGCCAAAGCGGCGCACCAGGTCGGGCTGGTCGCGCAGGGTGTCGACGTGGGCGATAAAGCCGTTGCCGGCCGTCTCCTGGAACACCGCCGGATAGGCGATGCGCCGGATCCGGGTGCCGGAGAATTCAAGCAGGTCGTCCCAACTGCTGTTGAAGTTCAGCGCATCGACGCGATGGGTACGCAGCGCCTGAAACCCGGCGCCGAGCGCCCCGACGGCCACGTACTCGACGGTCTTGCCCGGCTCCAGCCCTGCGATACGCAGCGCCGCGCGGCCGCCCGGAATCGTGCCCCATGTCAGCGCGCCCACGCCAATCTGCTTGCCCTTGAGGTCGCCCAGGGTGCGGATCGGGGAGTCGGCCAGCACGGCGAATTCCATCGTGTTGCCCGGCACCCCGTTATAAAAATAGCGCAGTGGCAGCGGATCCTTGCCCGAAAAGTAGCTCGCGATAACCGGTTCCGAAGTCGGGTAGCCGAACGTCACGCGCTTGGCCGCCACCTGGGGCAGCAGGGCACCGGCGCCCTGGAAGACGATGGTCTTGACGCTGAGGTTGGCTTCCTTGAACAGGCCCAGGGCCTCGGCGGCGGCGTAAGGCGCCCCATCGTGGACGGCGGGCGGAATGGCCAGGGCCACCGTGACTTCATCGAGCGCCTGGGCCGAGGCGGCGAACAGCGTGGTGGTGCCGAGCGCGGCGAGAATGGCGCCGGCGCTCGCCGGCTTGCGGAACAACATCATTGACTCCTGCGGATTGCAATCGGGTGGGTCTTTAGGGAACCAGCAGGCGCACGGCTTCGTCGGCCAGCGCGCGGCGATCGATCTTCTGCGTGGCGGCCAGTGGCAGCGCATCGACATACCAGATCCGGCGCGGATGCTGATAGGCGGCCAGCTGCGTCAGCGACCATTCGCGCAGCGCGTGCTCAGTGGGCGGCGCGATGCCCGGACGCAGCACTACGAAGGCCACTGGCTTGGTGCCCTTGATCTCGTCAGGCACCGGCACGACGCTGGCCTGCTGCACGGCTTCGTGCCGCTCCAGCGCTTTCTCGATCTCGCCCGGGTAGAGGTTCTCGCCGCCGCTCACGAACATGTCGTCGCGCCGGCCCACGAAGGCGTAGAAGCCCTCGGCGTCGCGGCGGAACACGTCGCCGGTGATGTAGTAGCCGTCAGCGGTGAATGGCCGCAACTCCGCGCGCCCGTGGTAGCCAAGCATCAGCCCGGGGCTGCGCAGCTCGAGCACGCCTTCGTCGGATGCCTGACCCTGCTCGTCGATCAGCCGCACCGCCACGGCGGGATGCGGATAGCCGACCGATTGCGCTGGCGTGGGCAGTCCATCCGGATGCGGGCCGAAAACGACTGGGCCGCCCTCGGTGGTGCCATAGGCGTTGATGACGCGCGCATTGGGCAACAGCTGATGGATCTGCGCCCTCAGCGCGGGGCTGACCGGAGCGGACCCCATCCGCACCGCCCGCACGCTGCTCAGGTCGGTGCGCGCCAGCAATGCATGCTCGCGAAGCATCATCGCAATCATCGGCGGTACGGCCGTCAACCACGTGCACTGGTAGCGTCCGATGGCGTCGATGTAGGCCGCGGCCTGGAACTGGGGCAGCAGCACCGATGGCGCGTGGCAGGCCAACGCCAGCAGGATCAGCGCCAGCGCGTTCATGTGGTACAGCGGCGCGGCAATCAGCACGCGCTCGTTGGCAAGCGGCGTGCTGGCCTGGCGTGCCTGCACCACCCAGAGGTGGCTGGCGTGGCTCAGGCGTACACCCTTGGGGCGCCCCGTGGAGCCGGACGTATAGAGCAGCAGCGCCAGGTCGTCATCGGCGGGCGCGTACGGCGTGAAGGGAGTGGTATCGTCATCCGGCGCACACGGGGCGTCGTGATCGGGCGACCCGAACACGATGGCCGGCACGCCGGCGGGCACCTGCGCATGGTGCGCCTTGTCGCACAGCACAAGCCTTGCGCCGCTGTCGGCGACGATATAGTCGACCAGTGCCTGTGGCAGCTTGAAGTTCACCGGCACTGCGACCAGCCCGGCGCGCATGATGCCGAGCAGCGACTCCACGTAGTCGACCGAATTCACGCCAAGCAGCGCGATGCGGTCGCCCTGCGCCAGGCCTCGCCGGAGCAGGCCCCGCGCAACGGCGTCGGCGGCGACGTCGATGTCGCCAAACGTACGCCGGGAGGCCGCGCCGTTGGCACCGATGCCGACGATGGCCAGCGCGGCGGGATCGGCGTCGCGAGCAATCACGCTGCCGAGGTTGCGGCCTAGATTGCGGTCAAAAGCCGCGTGCGCTTCAGTTGCCATGATGCTTCAGGCCTGCGCAGGGGTGGCGTAGACGCCGCGGCCGCTGGCTACCAGGCGGTCTTCGGCATCGTAGACGTTGGCCTCGGCCACGCTCACCAGGCGGCCGATCTTGATGACGGTGCCCACGACCTTCAGATCGCCGCGCGCCGGGCGATGGTAGTCAACGCGCAGGTCCACTGTCGGCACACCCTTGCCGGTGTGCGATACCAGCGCCCAGTCGGCGCCAAGGTCGACCAGCGCGGCCAGGATGCCGCCATGAATGTAGCCGCCGTCCGGGTTGACGATCCATTCGTCGCGGAACTTCGCGGTCAGCGTGATCTCGCCTTCGGCGACCGATGCGACCTGCAGGCCGAGCCATTGGTGATAGGGGCCGCGCAGCAGTCGTGCCTGCACGTCGGCGGCGGAGGGGAGGGTGGTGGTCTGTGTCATGTTCTGGTCCGGATGTCGGTGAGTAGAAGTGTGCGAGGCCCGCGTGCGGGCCGACGCCTTACGGCGTCACCACGACCTTGCCCAGCACGGCGCGGTCGCGGATCAGCGCCAGCCCCCTGGCGGCCTGGTCGAGCGGTAGCACGCTGTCGATCACCGGATCGAGCTTGCCTTCGGCAACCAGTGCCAGCAGGGCCTTGAGGTTGTCGTCGTAGAAGCTGTTCGACCCCTTGATGTTCAGCTCGAAGCTCCAGACGTAGCGCAGGTCTTCCTTGGGGTCATGGCCGGCCGTGGCGCCGCACACGAGCAGCGTGCCGCCGCGCTTCAGGCTCTTGATCGACGGCAGCCACGTATCGCCGCCGGTGAAATTGACGATGACATCCACGCCGCCCTCGAAGGTGCGTCGCTGCGGCTTGCCGTAACGCTCGATGACCCACTTTCCGAAGTCGACTTCGCGATAGTTGATGATGTGGTCAGCGCCCAGTGCCTTGAGGCGCTCGCCCTTCTCGTCGGAGCCCGCCGCGGCAATGACTTCGGCGCCTAGCATCTTTGCGAGCAGCACCGTGGCGGTTCCCACGCCGCCGCTGGCGCCAAGCACAAGCACCTTGTCGCCGGCCTTGACGGTCTGGTGGGTGATCAGCATCCGATGTGCCGTGCCATAGGCCACCGGCAGCGCGGCGGCCTGGGCGAACGTGACGTTGTCGGGCAGGGCGATCAGCTGGCGCGCGTCCACCCGCGCAAACTCGGCCATGCCACCATCGGCCATTTCGCCCATCAGGCCCACGCCGGGCTTGAGCGGGTTCACCAGCACGCGGTCGCCGACCTTCCACCCGGTGACGCCGGCGCCCAGTTCGGCGATCGTGCCGGCCAGGTCCAGGCCGATCACGACCGGAAACGGCACCTTGATGCCGGGCATGCCGTGTACGGTGAACACGTCGTGATAGTTGAAGGACGACGCTCCCACCCGGATCACGACGTGGCCTTCGTCGGCCATCGGCACGGGCTTGTTGGCGACGACGTGCAGCTGTTCTTTGATGGTGCCGTGTGCGTCGAGCACCAGCGCTTGCATGGATTGGGTCACGATGGATTCCTTGGGGGAAGGGAAACGAAAGGAAAATAGGCTGGAGATCGGGCGGGCGGGTTTACTTGAGCGCCTTGGCCTGCTCGTAGGGCTTGCGGGCAAACAGGTCGTCCTTGAGTTCGCCCTTGACCAGGCCGGACTCGACGAACACGGCATGCTGGCGGCGCAGCGTGGCGATGTCCGCCGGCTCGAAGGCCACGCGGTTCATGTCGTTCCAGTGGTTGACATAGACCTTGGCATCGTCGGCCGGCAGGTTGGCCTTTTTTTGCAGGATCTGGACGACTTCATCGCGATTGGCGTTGCCCCAGGCCAGCGTGTCGCGCAATGCGGCAATTACGCGGGCCACGATCTCGGGATGGTTGTCGACCAGGTCCGAGCGGGCGGCGCCCACGCCGATGTAGGGCACGGCGTCGGACTGGGTCAGCGTCTTCCACTCGGTGGCGAACGTGCCCAGCTTGCGCACCGGCAGTTCGTCGCCGAGCTGCTCCACGGTGACCGAGCGCAGCGCGGCCGCATCCACCTGCTTCTGCACCAGGAATTGCGCCAGGCGCGATTCGTTGCCACCGACCAGCGCGAAATCGCTGCTCTTGATCTGATAGTTGCCGGCCAGCACGGCGCCGGCAATCACCGCGACCGAGGAGCCAGCGGGCGACATGCCCACCTTCTTGCCCTTGAGTTCACGGATCGACTGGATCGGTGAATCCTTCGGCACGACGAACTGCACATCGGCGGGTTGCGTCGCGGAAAAGATGCGGATGGGGACGCCCGATGCGGCGATGCCGAACACGCCGGCTACGGGTGCGCCGAATGCGAGATCGATCGATCCGGAAGCCAACGCCCGCAGTGGCGCGTTGACGTCGGGAAAGTGAACGAACTCGGCGCGCACGCCACGCTTGGCGAGAAAATCCCTGGCTTCCAGAACCGAGCCGTAGCCAAGGCTCACACCGCTGGTCCAGTAGCCAATCTTGACGACGGGAGCCGGCTCGGCGGCACTGGCCGTGGCCGGGGTGATCGCGGCGTAGGACAGCGCAATGAATACGGAATAGGCGGAAAACGCGGCGGCGGCCGCTGACAGTAACTTGCGCACGATAAAGTCCTCAGACTTGAAAGGAAACGGAGGGGGTGGACGGTTGCCGCGCAGACGCTTTCCAGCGGAACAGCCAGCGCTCGGCGGGCTTGAGCAGGCCGCCTTCGAGCAGCAGCATCAGGCCGACCAGCAGGACGGTCCACGCGAAAACCTGATCGGTCTGCACCAGGTCGGCGGCTTGCCGCAGCCGATACCCGATGCCGCTGGACGATCCGATCGTTTCGGCCACCAGCGATACCCGCCAGCCGAAACCGAACGCCAGTCGCGCACCGGCAAAGAAATGGGGCAGGATCGTCGGCACGTAGATCTTGCGCAGCACATGCAGGCGTGACATGCGGAAGCTGCGCGCCAGGTCGACATAGTGCGGATCGACGGTCTTGGTGCCTTCCCAGACATTGGTCAGGATCAGTGGCATGGCTGTCATGAACACGACAAAGACCGTCGTGGCATCGGAAATGCCGAACCAGATGATCGCGAAGATCGCCCAGATGGCCGACGACACGGTGTTGAAGACCGTCAGTACGGGCTCGAAGAAACGGGCCAGGACGCGGCTGGCGCCGAGCGTCAGCCCCAGGCCGCTGCCAACGATGGTGGCCAGCACGAAACCCGACAGCACCCGTCGGCACGTGGCGGCCACGTCGGCGGTGAAGGTGTCGCTGTGCCACAGCGACATCAGGGCCAGGCCGACTTTCTCAGGGTCAGGCAGCACGAACGATGGCACGCGTGTGGCGCCCCACCACCAGAGCCCAAGCAGCAGGGCAACCAGCAGCAGGCGCTGCAGCACCAGCGTGGCGAAATGACGGGCGACGGTCGTGGTCACGGCGGCGCTCCTCATGCCGCGGCGCGCAGTACGCGGACCTGTTCTGCCACGACGGGC
Source organism: Cupriavidus sp. YAF13 (assembly GCF_052113425.1). Taxonomy (NCBI): domain Bacteria; kingdom Pseudomonadati; phylum Pseudomonadota; class Betaproteobacteria; order Burkholderiales; family Burkholderiaceae; genus Cupriavidus; species Cupriavidus sp. YAF13. The sequence goes on along the minus strand of NZ_JBFRDD010000008.1, from coordinate 153,881 downwards.
TCGGTGGGCACGCGCGGCCGGACCAGTTCCGCCAGGTTGACAACGTCGGCCACGCGCCCCGGCCAGGCTGCGAGCCGGACTACACGGTCGGCCAGCACCACGGCTTCTTCCATATCGTGCGTCACGAACACCACGGTCATGCCATTGCCCGCCTGGATGCGCAGCAGTTCCTCGTGCATCTGGCTGCGCGTCTGGGGATCGAGCTTCGAGAAGGGCTCGTCCATCAGCAGGACTTCGGGTTGGACGGCCAGGCTGCGGGCCAGCGCCACGCGGCTGCGCATGCCACCCGACAGCTCGTGTGGCCACGCATCGCCACGCGCGTGCAGGCCAACGAGTTCCAGCATGTCGTCTGCGCGACGGCGGCGATCGGCCCGCGGCAGGCCGCTGGCCTCAAGGCCGAACGCGACGTTGTCGTGCACGGTGCGCCACGGTAGCAGCCGGTCCTCCTGGAACATGTAGGCGATGCGACGCCAGTCGGATACCTGCGTCGCGGGCACGCCGTCCACCGCGAGCTGGCCGGCGTCCGGGGTCAACAGCCCGGACAGGATGTTGAGCAGCGTGCTCTTGCCGCAGCCAGACGGACCTACCAGTGCCAGTACCTCGCCGCGACGCACGGTCACGTCGATCCGGTCGAGGATCGTGGTGGTGCCAAAGCGCTTGACGATGCCCTGTGCAGACAGAACGGGCGGATTCATGCGACACCCCCCGCCACACGCATCGGCAGGTAGGTCCCAGCCTGCGACAGACTGGCGTAGACCTTCTCCATGGTTTGGGCGCGGAATGCCTCGATGTGGCGGCGCGCAATTGTTTCGGCGGCCTTTTCGTCGTGATCCTCGAACGCCTTGATCAGCGAGTTGTGGTCATGGCGGATCTCGGGACGCACGCGCTGGACGTTGAAGCCCAGCGCGACGAGCCGCGACATCTCGTCCATCAGCGACGACAGCGTGCGCGTCAGCCGCTCGTTGCCGCTGGCGTGGACGATGGCCAGGTGGAACTGCTTGTTCGCATCCATGAACTTGTCGATGCGGCGCGGCGCCGGAATCGCGTACTCATCGCGGCACGCCGCCTCCAGCCCGTGCAGCAGTGCCGTATCGACGCGGCCGATGGCCAGCCGGGCGGCCATTGGTTCCAGCTGCACGCGCAGGGCGAATACTTCCTCGACGTCCTTGAGCGTGATGGGTGCCACCTGATAGCCACGGCGTGGCCGGGCGAAGATCAGGCGGTCGTGCGCCAGCCGCGTGAGCGCGATGCGACAGCTGTTCTTGCCGAAGCCGTAGGTGGTCATCAGCTCGCCTTCGGTGACCAGCGCGCCGGGCACCAGCTTGCAGGACAGGATGTCGCGGCGCAGCGCCGCGTAGGCAGCCAGGCCCAGGCTGGTGTCCTGGGCGTCCTCTGCAATTCCGGCCTGCACGATCATCGTCCGTTGCTCCTTCTCAGTCGTCGGGCGGCATTCGTGTCCGCCTTGCAATACATGGACGTAGCTTAGGGCCGTGCCGTTGGGAAGCAAACGAACGGTTTTACGGAAGCATATGAAGACGCTGCTGTGGCTGGGCAGCCCAGCTTGGTGAGCAGCTCACAGGACCTAAGTGGTCTTCCTGTGGCGCGCACAGGGGCATGCACGAGAACGTGTGAGACATGTCAAGGCGGGGGGCGTACTGGGTGGTGCAGCGGAATGGGGAAAGGCTGCGCCCCCGTGCCGTGATCCGGACGGGGGTGAGAGAGGAGGGCTGAAGCGTGGTCAGTCCAGCAGGTCGGGCTCGGCCTCCACCAGCCCCGCATAGAGGCCTTCGAGGGCGTGCAGCGATCCTTCGTTGCCGCCCACCTGTCCGTGCGTATGGCGGGCGGTCGCTTTGTCGATAGGCTGCGGCGTACCGGTGGCCTCGGCCAGCAACTGGGTATGGGCGGCGTTTTCGAGGGCGATATGCCACCAGGCCGTGGCTTCGACGGTTGGGCCGGCGGCCAGGATGCCGTGGTTCTTCAGGATCGCGCCCTTGTGGGTCTGGCCATTGCCCTTGTCCAGCGCCTGGTCTATCCGGTGGTCTTCGGAGGTCATCCCCGTGAAATCGTCGAGCGGCACGTGGTCTTCAAGAAGCGAGCATGCGTCCTGCGGCAGCGGATCGAGCTGGCGTCCGAGCGTGGACCACGCCTTGCCGTAGTTGGAATGGGTATGCGCCGCCGCGACGATATGGGGATGCGCTTCGTGAATCGCCGCGTGGACCGAGCTGGCGCACGCGATGATGCCGGGGATGTCATCCGCGCTCGACCACGTTCGCCAGGCGGTGGGCCAGTCGGTCGCCTTCGACCCCGCCGCACCTGCCGGGCGCAGCTTTACCATCGCAGCCACCGATTACGCTGCCATCGTCCTGCTGCCGTATGTCATCAGTCGGCTGAGGCGACAGGCACCGGACATCGGTCTGCGCATCATGGCGCTGGACCGGGCGGCCATCTACGAGCAGCTCGACCAGGGCGTGGTCGATGTTGCGATTGGCGGGCACCTGTCCGCGCCGAAGCTCATGGTGCAAACGAAGCTGTACGAGGAGGACTTTGTCTGCATCGCCAGCCGTTCGCATCCACAGCTCGGCACGCGCGGCCGGCGGCGCAGCATTGACCTTGCGACCTATCTGCAACTGCCTCATGCAGCTGTTTGGCCCCGGCGACAGTGGATCGCGGCGCGGGGTCGTCGACGGCAGGCTGGACAAGCTCGGCGGGCAACGGCGTGTCGCGGCGACGTTCTCGCACATCGCGGCATTGCCGCTGGCGGTGGCGTACAGCGACCTGGTGGCGTCCGTTGCCAGGCGGGTGGCGCACCGGCTGGCCTCCCCCGACGTCCAGATCCTTGAAGTCCCGGAAGAACTGGCCGATACCGCCTTCGACATCGAACTGATTCGCAACCGGCGCACGCAGGCCGATGCCGCAGCCGTGTGGCTCAGACAGGAGATTCAGTCCGCGGTCGGCGAAATGCGTTGAGGCCGGGGTTGCCCGCGCGATACGTCTCCCGCCGCGCGTGTGTCAGGCCAGGTGGCAGCGCACCCAGTGATCGGCGCCGTGAAGCCGCAAGGCTGGCTCGGACGACCGGCAGAGGTCTGTCGCCTGGGCGCATCGGGTGTGGAAGCGGCACCCGGACGGCGGGTCGAGCGGGCTGGGCAGTTCGCCTTCCATGACAACCCTTGGCAGGCGCCGGTTTGCCGGGCGGGCCGAGGGCGCCGCCGCCATCAGCGCACGGGTATACGGATGCAGCGTGTGGTGCCAGACCGCATCGCGCGGACCCAGTTCTACGACTTGGCCGAGGTACATGACGGCGATGCGGTCCGACATATGCCGCACCACCGCCAGGTCGTGCGAGATGAACAGGTAGGCTATGCCGAGCGTTTCGCGCAGGTCCAGCAGCAGATTCAGTACCTGCGCGCGTACCGAAACGTCGAGTGCCGACACCGCCTCGTCGCAGACGATCAGCGCGGGATCCAGCATCAGCGCACGGGCGATGGCCACGCGCTGCCGCTGTCCGCCGGATAGTTCGTGGGGATGGCGGTTGGCCATATCGGGATGCAGGCCGACGCCGCGCAGCATGTTCGCGACCCTGGATTGCCGATCCCCGGCGTTGCCACGCCGATGCACGATGAGCGGAGCCTCAAGGGTCTGTCCGATGGTTGCGCGTGGATTGAGTGATGCGGCCGGATCTTGGAACACCATTTGCACGCGCGGACGTACCGCTTGCAGCGCGCGGCCGTGCGCCGTGGCGATGTCTTCGCCGTCGAGCCGAACCTCGCCTTCGTCGACGTCCGTGAGCCGCATGGCAACGCGTGCAACCGTGGATTTGCCACAGCCGCTTTCTCCCACTAGGCCCAGCGTCTCGCCGGGAGCGATGTCGAGCGAAACACGGTCGAGCGCGCGAACGACGCCGGCCTGCGTGTGATAGTGGCGAGATACCTCGTGGAGCGCCAGCAGCGGGGCGTTCATGCGACGGCCTCCTCTTGCGGTACCGGGCGGCGGACGACGTGGACCAGTGGCGCGTGGCACGCCACATGGCTGTTGCCGGCGGACCGAAGCGAGGGCGTTGCTGCACGGCAGCTATCTTGCGCGTGGGCACAGCGCGGCGCAAAGGCGCAGCCGGGCGGCATGGCCGTCAGCGGCGGCACGGTGCCCGGAATTTCGGGCAGGCGGGCGCCAGGCGGCAGTGTCTCGATGGCCAGCGAGGCCAGCAGTCCCGCCGTGTAGGGGTGTGCGGGGTGGGTCAGCAGCGCGTCGACCGGACCCTGTTCGACGATCCGGCCGGCGTACATGACCGCCGCGCGGTCTGCCGTCTCGGCGACCACGCCCAGGTCGTGGGTGATCAGCAACATGGCCATGCCCGTTTCGGCCTGCAGGCGCTTGAGCAGATTCAGGATCTGAGCCTGCGTGGTGACGTCCAGCGCCGTCGTCGGTTCATCGGCAATCAGCAGTTCGGGCTCGCCGGCCAGTGCAATGGCGATCATCGCGCGCTGGCGCATGCCGCCCGACATCTGGTGCGGATAGTCGTTGGCGCGCTCGCGTGGCGATGGCATCCGCACCTGTTCAAGCAGGGCAATTGCGCGCTGTGCGGCTTCCGCACGGCTAACGCGGCGATGCAGGCGGATGGTCTCGGCGATCTGGTCGCCGATTCGCATCACGGGATTCAGGGCCGACATCGGCTCCTGGAAGATCATGGCAATGCGGTCGCCACGGATGGCCTGCATGGCGCTGTCACCCAGCGAAAGCAGATCGGTGCCATCCAGCAACGCCTGGCCACTGGTACGCGCCACGCGACGCGGCAGCAGCCGCAGCAGCGCGCACGCGGTGACCGATTTGCCGGAGCCGCTTTCGCCAACCAGGGCCAGGGTCTCGCCACGGTTGATGGTCAGCGAGACGTCGTGCAGCGCCGCGACCGGTCCGTCAGGCGTGTCGAAGCTGGCGCGCAGGGCGCGTACATCGAGCAGCGTCATGGGTCAGCTCCGTCGTTGGCGTAGATGGGGATTCAGCGCGTCGTTCAGCCCGTCACCGATCAGGTTGAACGCGAGCACCGTCAGGACGATGGCAAAGCCGGGCAGGCCGCAGATGTACCAGGCATCGGCCACCTGCTCGCGGCCGCCGCCGATGATGGTGCCCCAGCTCATCACGTTGGGGTCGCCCAGGCCCAGAAACGCCAGCGAGGCTTCTGTCTGGATGGCGGTGGCCACGGTCAGCGTGGCCATGGCGATCACCGGCGGCAGCGCATTGGGCAGGATCTGGGTGATGATGATGCGCAGATGGCTCATGCCGATGCTTTCGGCTGCCAGTACGAACTCGCGCCCTCGCAGCGACAAGAACTCGGCGCGGACCAGCCGGGCCGTCGCGGGCCATGACACGACGCCGATAGCCACCACCACGGTGGTCACCGATGGCTTGAAGATCGCAACGAGGACCACCGCCAGTACGAACTTTGGCACGGTCTGGAAGACCTCGGTCAGGCGCATCAGCGTCGTGTCGACGCGTCCACCAAAATAGCCGCCGAGTGCGCCCACGGTGATGCCAAGCGACGCTGCCAAGACCGTGCTGACGAGCCCGATCAGCAGCGACACGCGCGCCCCCGCCGCCACGCCGGTGGCCAGGTCCCGTCCCATGAAATCGGTGCCGAGCGGATACGCGGGATCGTCGCCGGGCCACAGCATCGGCGGGCCAGCCATGTCCCACGGGTCGCCGGGAAAGACGAGGGGCCCGGCAATGGCGACGAGCGCCACCGCCAGCATCAGCAGGGCACCAAGCGTGATCGACGGATGCGCACTCGCGGCACGCCAGAGCGCGCGCGGCACGGTACGCGTGGGTATCCACCGGCGCCGAAGCGCAGCCGGCGCGTTCATGCGCGGCTCCCGGAGCCCGCTACCGAAACGCGCGGGTCGATGGCTGCGTAGAGCAGGTCCACAAGGATATTCACAACGGTAACCAGCAGCGAACTCAGCAGCAGGATGCCCAGCAGCAGGTTGAAATCGCGTGCCAGCACCGATTCGAAAGCCAGCCTGCCCAGGCCCGGCCAGCTGAACACTGACTCCACCAGCACCGCACCGCTCAGCAGCGACGCCACCTGATAGCCGGCCATCGTGACCAGCGGCAGCAAGGCGTTGCGCAGTGCATGTACCACGGTCACGCGGATTTCGCCTGCCCCCTTGGCGCGCGCCGTGCGCACGAAGTCGGCACCGTCAAGCTCCAGCATCGCGGTGCGTACCAGCCGGGTGTACACGGCCAGGTAGAACGTGGCCAGCGTGCAGGCGGGCAGGATGGCGTGCAGCGCCACGTCGCGCAGCCAGGCCAGTCCCGTGTACGCGGCGCTGACATCGGTCATGCCCCCCGACGGCAGCCAATGCAGCCGTGCCGAGAACAGGACGATGGCCATCAGGCCAAGCCAGAACGTGGGCATGGCATAGGCGACGAGCGTGCCTAGCGACACCAGCCAATCTGGCCAGCGACGCACGCGCACGGCGGACAGCACACCCAGGCCCACCCCGAGCACCAGTGCAATCGCCATGGCCATTGCCATCAGCACCAGCGTGGCCGGCAGGCGGCTCATGATCAGGTCGAACACCGGCATGTTCTGCCGGTACGAGAAGCCGAGGTCGAGGGTGGCGATCTGCCCGAGGTAGCGCACGAGCTGCAGCCACAGCGGTTGATCGAGGCCGAAGCTGGCGCGCAGCTGGGCCATGGTCTCGGGTGTCGCGGCACCGGCCTCGCCAGCCAGCACGTCGACCACATCCCCGGGTGCCAGCTGCAGGATAACGAAGTTCATCAAGGCGATGCCCACCACCACGGGCACCACCTGCAGCAGGCGCTGGCGCAGGAAGGCAAGGGCGATATGGCGGCGCATCGCTCAGGCCCGGGGTGTCAGCCATGCATCGGCATACGATGCGAACAGGCCGTCGCCCTGCGCGGTGGCCTTGCGGAAGCGGGCCGTGGAGACCGTGACCCATGTCTGCTCCACGAGATCGAGTACCGGCACGTCGTCCTGCACGATCTGCTGCCATTGCTTGATCAGCGCCTTGCGCTTGCCCTCGTCGGCCTCGCGCCCGGCGGCCTCCATGAGGCGGTCAAGCTCCGGATTCGAGTAGCCCGAGCCGTTGGTCCACGGCGCGCCCTTGATGATGTTCTTCGTCCAGAACAACCGCTGCACGCCGAGCGTGGGATCCGGCAGCCGGTGCAGGCTGGAGATCATCAGGTCGTAGTCCTGGTCGGTGAATACGCGACGCAGGTACGTGGCAGTGTCCCCAGCGCGAAGTTCCACGTCGATGCCCACGCGTGCCAGTGATTGCTTGATGAACTCCGCCGGCCGGCTAGCAGTGACCCCGCCGCCGCCATCGTAGTCCAGCGTGATGCGCAGCCGCTTGCCGTCCTTGCCTGGCTTGTAGCCGGCTTCGTCCAGCAGCGCGGCGGCCTTCTTGACGTCGAACGGATACTGGCGCGTATCGGGTGAGTAGTAGTTGACCACCGAAGACGGTACGGGCCCCGTGGCAGGCTTACCGTAGCCCAGGAACACCACCTTGAGCAGGGCGTTGCGGTCGATGGCGTAAGCCAGCGCCTGTCGCACGCGCCGGTCCGTGAAGTGCGGCTTGCGGACGTTGAACTGCGTCAGGAAGATTGTGGCCAGGTAGCGGCCGTCGTCGGTGTTGATGCGGTAGCGCTGCTTATCCTGGAAGCGGCCCAGGTTCGACAGCGGAATGCTGGAGCCGAGCGCGACATCGATCTCGCCGGCTTCGAGCGCTACAGTGCGCGCCGCGGCATCGGGGATGAACTTGAAGACCACGCCGTCCAGGTACGGCTGGTCCTTCTGCCAGTAGTTCGGATTTCGCTCCAGCCGCACGTGGCTGCCCTTGACCCACTCCTTGAACACGAACGGGCCGGTGCCCACGGGCGCATTGTTCAGCGGGTTGCTCAACACGTCCTTGCCCTCGTAGAGGTGGCGCGGCAGGATCTGCGCGCCGTACGTATTGATGTAGTTGATCAGGTAGGGTGCAGGCGACGACAGGCGAATGATGACCGTATGCGGATCGGGCGTATCGACGGCCGTGACGTTGGCAAAGGCCGCGCGGCCAAACGGGTGGAGCTTTTTCCAGACTTCCAGCAATGTGTACTGCACATCGGCGGCGGAAAAGTCCTTGCCGTCATGCCACTTGACGTTTTTGCGCAGCTGGAAAGTCGTGGTCAGGCCATCGGCGGAGGTCTTCCATGACGTTGCCAGAGCGGGCACGGGGCGCAGGTTCAGGTCGTAGGACACCAGTCCTTCCAGCACCTTGCTGGACACCTGCCCGATGTTCATCGTGGTGATGAACGCGGACGTCAGCAGCGTCGGCTCGGGTGATACCGCCACGTTGAGCACGCCGCCGCGAACCGGAGAGCCCTGGGCAGCGGCAGCGTCCGCGAGGACGTCCGCCGAGAACGGTACGCCGATGGAGAATAATGTGGAAGCAGCAAGGAAATCGCGACGGTTCATGGGGGGACGGCAGGATGGGATGATAGCGATAGCCATCGAGTTTAGGTACAGCTCGCCGCGCCGTGAACGAAGGAATTTCTCTTTGCTATCGCGTTTGCTGTGCGGTGAGGCGCATCAGGACGACGCCGTCTTTAATTGGAATCGACCTCTCGCGCCTGGAAACGGTAAGGTGGCTCAGTCTAACGAGTTCGCGCAGGGAATCCTGCTCAGTCTAGTTATTTTGGCCCCTCGTTGGCGTCGCCGGCCACGTGATATGTTTCCAACCCTTAGATTTGTAAGGACTCGCAGTCTGGTGAATTCGGTTTCCCTGCGGGGCCGTTCGGCCTGACATCCGACGTGTTGCTCGATGCGTTCGACCGAGTGATCGCCGCTGAACTGGCGCCGTGCGACTTCGCGCAGGCGCCGGCGAACCGCGCGGCGTAGCGTGGGGCTTGGCGCGGCATCCGGGACGCGAAGAGGCTAGGCGCGAAGCCGCGGGTCAAGTCCGGGTCGTCGACCGTATCGCTGCACTCAGCGTGCGGAGCGCGCCTCGGGCTTGCGTGTCCGTCGCATTCGCGTGGAGCACCACATCGCGCGTCGGCAAGGCCGGAAAGCCGAATTGAGGCCCCACGGCTGTTGTCCCTGGCGGTGCGACACGGCGACCGAGCGCGGCTACCGCGAGGCCGGCCGACACCGCCGCGCCGATCGTGATGATCCCGCCGCCGACAAAGACCTCCGTCCAAGCAACGCCGGCCTGGTCCAAGGCGTCGATGGCCATGCTGCGCACGCTGCATGGCTGCGCCTGTGTCGCCAGACGCAAGGGCTCACCAGGACAATGCGTGAAGTCCGGCGCGGCCATCCAGCCGAAGGTCTCCTCCAGGATCGTTTCGCCATCGAGGCGCCGGTTGTCATGGCGCAGGACGATGGCGGCGTCGAGCGTGCCGCGATCGAAGTCATCAAGGATTTCCCGCGACGTGCAGACTCGCATCTCGAGCACGATACCCGGCTCCGCGCTGCTCACGCGCCGCAGCAGCATCGGTAGTTCCGCACCGACGATGTGGTGGCTGATGCCGACTGCGGATTCAACCGGTCAACGTTTGACATGAGTCGCGTGTGTCAGCTTGTTTGCGACTCGCCGCTCGATGAAGAAGAAAACAGATTGCCAGCTCCGCTTTTCGGAATAGTACAGAGGTGCATGTCAGGAGGCACGAGAGCCAGAAGTGCCGCATTGTGACGAGCCCGGAGGATCTGCAAAAAGGCAGGTCTGGACGAACCAGGCAAGACGTGGGCGTGAGGAGTGGACGGTGAGGCCAATTGCGTAGGTCCCAATCCGCCCGCTAAACTCACGCGCTGCCAGTCGCAAGGCAAAGTTACTTCAGGTGAATGAGGACCGATCCCTCCGATATCTCCGGCGCGCCCACGCCCGTGCTTCCGGCGTTTTTCGCGATCCAGTCCTTCGCTTTCTGCACGCTTTCGTCAGTGCCTGCCTTGTCCTGGCAAACAGTCACCGAGAATCCGCCATCGCCGCTGCGTGCGAGGGTGTAGCCGACAAAGCCTTTGACCGAACGCATCAGTTCTTCGACCTCAGCCGTGTGCGTCTCCAGCAGATCGAACAACTCCTTTGCACCCTTTCCGGAAAATCTCCTTATAACAGTTTGCATGATTGCATCCTCCTGTTTGACCAGCGAGACGAGCACGCCGCACGAACAATGTGTGCAGCGTGTAGTACGTGGAAGTAATTGAGAGGGCCGCGCACCCGACTTCAGCGACCCATACCAAGTGTAGTAACTGTACCGTCGTAGTAAACCCGACAAGCGGTGCAAGATCCTGACGCATCAGTCAACGTCCGCAATTGGTCGAAAGTTGCTTTGAGTCGATCGCAACACCCCCGTTTCCCACACGCAACGCCCGCCGCATGGCGGCAACGTTGGAAGAGACGCAACAGCGGAAGGTACGTATTTGTACTTGATCTCGAAATGCCAGCCGCCGCGCGGGACGGCTTTCTGCTCCGACAGCAGCATGGGGGAGCGTTCGGCCAGCTTCGGCGCTGGCGCGCGCGTGGGCATGGTTCGTCCAGTGGAGCGGTGCTTCCGTTGTAGGCGCGCCGGCAGGAGGGTGCCTTAGGGCATCGTCCGACTTGCGTACATTGCGTCTATAAAAAAGCACCCGCGGCCGGGAGGGGGCGGGTGCTCAAGGGAATGCGGGGCAATCGCGTTTGCCCAGCGTCACTCTAGTGGAGTTAGGTTCGGGAGAACATAACTCTCGTGGCGGGTATGTTCGCCAGGCTACTCGGCAGCCAAGCAGCCTTCGCCCGTAGCTCGCGTGGCGCCGCGGCGGCGTTCATCAATCCGTGCGGTTAGGGGCGAAGGATCGTGGGGCGCCGTGTTAGGTTCCGGAGACGCCGGTGGTGGCCGATTATGATGCGTGGCAGGAGTGGGTTATGGGACCGGTGCTGGGTGCTGTGCTGGGTGCGCAGGGGGATTGCGCTGCGCGGCACCGGGCGACGGTGGAGGCGTGGCCGAAGTAGATGGCAGCCGCCTGAAGGCGCGAAAAAGGGGTGTAGGCGGCAGGGTGAAAGCGCCTACACCCTTGAGGACTGGCAACGGGGGTCAATCTGTAGCCGGTTTTGATTGTGGTGCATCGCAGCAATTTCAATACCCCTCGGATGAAGGGTGGCGTCGCGGAGCAAGGAAAACGGAAGGTGTATCTGGAGAATGAGGTACGCCTGCGAGCGTGGCCTACGACTCCCTGATGGCGCCATCAATCCCTGCCTAAGTAGGGATGCGCGCTGAGGCGCCCTCGATACACTGAAAACGCGCGCTGGAGATGACTGGGGTGAAGATTCGGACGGGAACAGTCATTGACCGCCGCCGAGGGCGCCTGAGGGCGCCCTTTGTTATTGAGTCTTCCTGTAGAACCGCTGCGCCGACACCGCTCCCGGCCGCTTGACCTTCACCCAGTTCCGGGAGCGCACGCCGGCCTGATAGGCGCCGCTGCAGTTCCCGGCGCTGCCGGCGGAGTTGGTGAAGCGCGAGTCGAACTTGCTCCAGAGGCTGCAGCAGTTCTCGATGCCATCGCCCGAGACGGCGACCGCGGGATCCGCGACGCCAATGCCCGCATCGACGCTTACAACGTCGTCCGCGACACGCTGAATCAGGCGCAGCAGTAATTACACGCTAGATATCAACTACCAGGTGGGAGGGGCCGACATGCTGGCTGTGCGGCGCGAGATCATCATTTACAACTGGGATCGTGCTGCTGAGCCGGCTGGCTTGTTCTAGCCACCGAACGGGCGAAATGGAAGGCCGGGGTTACGCCGGCCGTGGACGAACTACCGCTTCCGACCGATTCTGTTGAAAAACTCGGTTTGGATATCGATCGAGATAGGCGTCCGCTTCCGGTGGGGCTCGCGTTGATCTGCGGCGCCCGAGCTTCGAGGGTCTTCCGACCCGGTGCATCGCGGCTAAGCCGCTATCGCATTCATATCTTCACCGAACGGCATCAACCGCTTTGCCATTCGTCGCAGATTTTGCGCTGTTGCTGCTAGTAAGAACTCGTCCTGTGCCCCAGCTAGCCCTCGTAGCCGCAAGCGATCCAGCTTCAGGATTCGTTTTAGATGAGCAAATAGCATTTGGACCTTCTTTCGTTCCCTGCGCGACCGCTTGAACTCCGGTGTCGCCGAGAGCTTCCGTGCCACGTCACGCGCGTTCTCGTGGACGCTGCGTGCGATCTTGCGGAATGGCATGTTTGGGCAGCATTGATTCTTCATCGCGCACCCAGCACAGTCATGCTGGCTGGATCGATAGATGACGGTGTCGGCCTTCGTGATGTGAGTGCGTGGGTTCGTATATGCACGCCAATCGCTGCGCAGAGCGTTGTCACCAGGGCAGCGATACTCATTGGTTTGCTCGTCCCAACGGAAGTCCTCTCTCGGAAACGTGTCATCGTCGCGACGGGTCTTGTCCCAGACTGGAACATGAGGCGCGATCGCTTTCTCTTCGACCATCCCCCAGAGCATTGGCGCGGTCCCATAGGCGGTATCGCCGGCAAGACGCTGAGGTTTAAGAGCAAGGCGTTCTTCGACTCTGTTGATCATCGTCTTCGTTGACTCCACCTCTGCGGTCCGATGCGCGGGGGTGGCCTCGACGTCCAGGATGATTCCCGCGTGCAGGTCGATCAGGTAGTTGGTTGAGTAAGCAAAGAAGGCAGGGCCACCGGGTGCTGCGGTCCAGCGCGATGCCGGATCAGTCAACGAGATGCTTTTCGGTGGGATCGTAGGCTCTGCCTCGGGCGCTGCGTCGTCCTTGATTTGATTGACCTCATCCAGCGCAGCAAGGTATTCGCGAACGGCGCGGCTAGGGCCTTCGCCTTGGTTCCAATCGATGATCTCCGTTCCCGCCACGCCTCGGGAGCGATTTGCGTCTGCCTTGATGATGCTCGCGTCGACAGCAAAGCCTACGGGGCACATGGTCATCAAGGTTGGACGAGTAGAAGAGCCTATCCTGCGATCCAACTTGCTGACCCATCATGGCGAAACCCTCGTCGAACGATGATCTCAAGGATAGGTGCCGACGTTCCGTGATGCCGAGTTTTTCAGCAGAATCGACCCTTCTCAGCCATTGGATTGGGTAAGGCCGAACGTCGGCGTCGGCCGATGAGCGGTCGTCCGATTGCAGCCTTGCGAACGGCCGAAAGCTGAACCCTGAACGGACGGTCGCTCAGTCACCATCAATTCGGCCGCTTCTCGAGTACAGCAGTCATCCTATTCGGCAAAATCTGAACAGCCCTGAGGCCCCGAGGGGTAGGTCGGTCGTGACATCGGATCGGGCATAATGCGCTACTGGATCGATCGATTCACTAGCCGCGGAGAACTATGATTATGCTTCCGTCCCGTCTTCCCATCATTCAGGCGCCGATGGTGGGCTCGCTGAGTCCGCTGGTGATTGCCGTTAGTAAAGCAGGCGGTCTCGGTTCGCTAGCATGCGCGGCCCTCGATGCGGAGCAGCTTCGCGAGCAGATCCAGGCCATCCGTGCGGCCACTTCCGCCCCGTACAACGTCAATTTCTTTTGCCACACGCCGCCCGCGGTGGATGATGAGGGTGAGGCGCGATGGCTGTCGCGGCTGGCGACGTACTACGAGGAAGCCGGCCTGAGCCTATCCGCCGCACAGCGCGGGGCTGGCAGGGCACCGTTCAATGAGGCTATGTGCGAGGTGCTGGAAGAGATGCGACCGGCGGTGGTGAGCTTTCATTTCGGCTTGCCGAAGGAAAGCCTGCTGTCGCGGGTGCGTGCCACTGGCGCAATGATCCTGTCGTCGGCCACCACGGTCGAAGAGGCGCGCTGGCTGGAGGCGAGAGGCGTCGATGCCGTGATTGCGCAAGGCGTGGAAGCCGGCGGCCATCGTGGTATGTTCCTGACTGACGACATCAGCGCCCAGCCGGGCCTCTTCGCGCTGTTGCCGCAGGTGGTGGACTCGGTGAAGGTCCCGGTGATTGCAGCCGGTGCCATTGCCGATGGCCGCGGCATCGCGGCTGCGTTCGCGCTTGGCGCCAGCGCTGTCCAATTGGGCACGGCCTACCTCCTGACGCACCAGGCCGGCCGGTCTGAATTACATCGAGCGGCGATACGGGCAGGGCGTGACGACATGACGCGCCTTACTAACCTTTACACGGGCCGGCCGGCGCGCGGGCTGATGACGCGGTTGATGCGAGAACTGGGGCCAATGAATTCCGAGGCCCCGGCATTTCCGCGCGCGACAGGAGCGATCGATCCGGTGCGTACCGTCTTCGAGAAGGCGGGGAAGGGCGATTTGTCGCTCCTATGGTCTGGCGAAGCGGCAGCACTTGCACGCGAGGATGACGCCGGGGCACTGACGCGCGCCCTTTGGGATGAAGCCTGCCACCATGCGGGCGGATTGCTAGCGGCGCTACCTGGCCAACGCCGGTAAGCACACGGAGCGAGAAGCGCCGGTTTTGCCTCGACGCCAGGACGGGTGGTCGGCGCGCGTAGGGCAACTAGTCCGACAGGGACGGCGGCTGGGCGTGGACGCGCTCCATCCATAGACGCGGATGTGGATACTCATACTGAATCCCAAACCGAAGCCGGGCGCACGAGCGACAGATCGAGTCCTCCGGAACCGCGTACGACGCAGGGGTTGGGAGGGCGGAGCGGCCCGCCCCATCGTCCGCCGGCGCTTGGCGATTGAGTGAACGTTTGCTGGATAAGACGGTCTCCGGAATGTCCGGGCCACGAGTCCGGCGAAGGGCCCTAAATGGCCGAACTCCACCGTCGGCTCGTCGTTAGAGGATCGACGCCGGCCATTGACGATTGCCGGACCCATGAGCGTCAGTTACCTGCACGAGTTCGATGTCCGCATTAGAGCGTTGAACTACCGAGCGCGACGACAGTGGCGGAGCCGGCCTGGCTATCGAACACCGGATCCGGAGGCCGCGGGTAAGGGGCGTTGAGGTGGAGACGCTGCATAGTCGACCGTAGAGCGGCATAGCTCTTTCCTCTTGACCCTCACGTAGCGTAAGGTCTTAGCCTCCATCGTGCGCACTTTAACGGAGGCTCGCATGTTTTTGAAAGTGGGAGAACTGGCGAAACGCAGTGGACTCACGGTTCGTACGCTGCACCACTATGATGCAGTCGGTCTTCTCACGTCTTCGGCGCGCGCCGATAACGGCTACCGCCTGTATGACCGCAACGACGTTGCCCGGCTTCACCTGATCCTGGCATTGCGTAGTTTTGGTCTCTCGCTCACCGAAATCGGCGCTTGTTTGGATCAGCCGGATATCCCACTCACATCCATCGTCGAACGGCAAATAGCAACACTTGATCAGCAGATCGAGCAGGCTGCGCGTCTGCGCGATCATCTGAAGCGATTGCGAGGCACGCTGATGGACGGAGAGGAGCCGGAGCTAGCCGATTGGCTCACTACGTTGGAGTTGATGACCATGTACGAAAAATATTTCTCTCAAGATGAACTTGCCCGCCTGCCTGTGTACCGCAATGACCCGGAAGCGGAGGCGGGATGGAGCGATCTTGTTGAGCAGGTACGGGCGCTGATGGAAAGTGGGAAACCGCCGGAGCACGAAAAGACTCGCGAGTTAGCGATCCGATGGATGACGATGCTTGTACGCGACACAAGTGGCGATCCACGGTTGGCCGCAAAGCTAAACCATATGCACGACAACGAACCGTCGCTGCAGGCCCACATCGGGATCTCTTTGGCGCTGCGCGACTACGTGCTTCGGGCATTCTCGGAATCAAAAATGCTGATCTACGAAAGATACCTGTCGCCTGACGAGATTCGCTTCATGCGCGCGAATTACGGCAAGCGGGCGATGGAGTGGCTCCAATTGATGGCCGACGTTCGAGATGCGATCGATGCAGGCATCTCGCCTGATTCACCGCAAGGGGCTGAGCTTGCGCGGCGCTGGCTCGATCTCTTCAGAAGCTACGCAGGAGATGACCCAGGTACACAGCTAAAATTCCGCAAGGCGCTGGAGAATGAGCCTGATCTCATGATCGGAACCTGGGCTGATGAGGCGCTGCTTACCTTCGTTCGTCAGGCTATATCGCGCGTGGTGCAATTGAACTGATCTACGGCGCACCGATACTTCAATCCGGTGAACGTTGTGCAACAAACATCGTTCACCCCACTGCCGTCTATGCCAATTGGATCTTGTTGCTGAGAGGTCATTAGCGGATCGATACCAGTCGAAGGACGCTTGCTGGACGGCGGTGGCGACCGAACAGCGTCGCAGTAGAGCGTCACGCGGTGACGCTCAAAGTGCTGGATGATCTGACCGAAAGAGGACGCAAGCGCGCGGCGTGAGAACCAGCGTGACGATCTGGGAAGTCCGTTGCCGGCCGCGAGGCGGACGTTCGGACTGGATAAGCGAGAGTCCGAAAATGGCCGGTTTCCGTCCTCCGGAGCATAGAGGTTGGCCGATGGCTACATCGGCGGCCTGCGCCAGACAGCACGCTTAGCGAATTCCGATCTGGCCGAGCACGAGTGCTTTCAAAGCATCGATGTCGTCTGGGAGAGAAGCGTTTCCGGATGTCATGCGCCTAGTTTATGCGCACGGACAGTGTGATTCCCGCGCTGTCACAGACGTTTACAAAGCACTGCGCGGGCGGGCGGCATCAATCGGCTGACGCCAGTCGAATCCTTCTAAGAGTAGGCCGAGTTGAGCGCTTGTGAGCGCGGCGATGCCGCCGTCGGCTTGTGGCCAGGCGAAGCGGCCATGCTCCAGTCGTTTCGCGAACAGACACAGGCCGCCGTCTCGCCAATAGAGGCATTTTAGCAAGTCGCCACGCCGGCCCCTGAAGACAAACACGTGTCCCGAGAAGGGATACTTGTGAAGGATCGTTTGCACCTTTGCTGCAAGTCCGTCGAAGCCGCACCGCATGTCTGTGAACCCGGCTGCGATCCAGATACGCGTGCTTGGTGGAGGACCGATCAACGACTCAGACATTGCATGACAGTCCGAAGCGCGTCGGCGTCGACGCTACCCTGAACGCTCACCGTGCCGCGCGCCAGTTCGATGCGAATGACACCGCCAAAGCGAGCGTCGGCCACAGCATTGCTCGGCGGACTAGTCAATTCTGAAGCGGCCGGATCCGTAACGACTACCGGTACCAGCGTGGTCAGTTCCGCCGAACCAGGTATGAGACGGCCTTCCCGTAGCAACTTGCGCCACCCGAAGACGACATTCGCGTTGATCCCGTTCTCACGCGCCACTACCGCAACCGAAGCACCCGAAACGCGAGTCTGTTCGAGTACAGCGAGCTTGAAATCTAACGGGTAGGATCGTCGAGGCGCGCCCTTGCGCATCAAGGGCGCTGGATGATCAGCTTGATGAATTGGAGGGATAGTGTCCATGATCGCCTATCGCGGGCACGATCCAGTCACATGCACATCACGCGAATGGTCGGTCAACTGCGGCGATCGCGTCTACACGGTTGGCGTCGGACGCTTACCGAATGGCTACATCGCATATTGTTGCATCGACCGGTATCCGCAGCCGGGAACGGTCGCTCCCGAGTCGAGGGGCCGATAGCGGCCCGGAACGGTCACCCGGCCAGGTCATCGGAACGACCAGGTATCAGCTATCAGCGGACCTTCGAAAGCTAGACGCGCGTCGAGTCAAACCGCAAACTGAAGTCGCGTCCATGCGAGCAACCCCGTTCGCAATTGCTTCCATTCCGATAGCGCTCAGTGAGCTCACGACTAAGCGGCCGTCTCCGTTCATGAACACATCCCCTCGCGCTTGAGCCATGAACGGAACAGCACGACCAGTAAATCGCCAAACTTCTCATCCGGAACGTAAGTGCAATAGCTGCGCGACGGCAGACGAGGACCGGCGAACGGTGCGACAAGCCGGCCAACGGCGAGATCGTCGGATACCAGCGCAGTCGGCCCCATCGCGATGCCGATTCCGTCGATGGCAGCCTGCAAGGTCAGATAGAAGTGGTCGAAGGTCAAAGTGGCAGCCGGCCTCAGGGCAGGAATCTGTGCGCTCGCCAGCCAGTCAGGCCAAAGCCGCGGAAGACTCGAGGTGTGCAGCAACGTGTGCTGTCGCAAGTCGCCTGGCAATCGAAGCGGCACTCGCTGCAAAAGCGCCGGACTACAGACCGGAAGCCTCTCCTCGGACAGGAAAGACTGCATCGAGTAGCCGTAGAACGTGTCCGGCCCACCCCGGATGATGATGTCATAGTTTTCTTTCAGACTCTCCAACGGCCCGTTTGACGTCTCCACCTTGACCTCCACGTCGGGATGCTCAGCGCGGAATTTCGCCAGCCTCGGCACCAGCCAGCGCAACGTGAATGTCGCGGGCGCGTTCACTGACAGTGTCCGGGAGGCCGTTTCGGGCACACCGTATCTCGCGGTTGCCTGCGAGAGCTGTTCGAACAAGGGGCCGATTTCCTCCAGATAGGCCTTCGCCGCCGGTGTCAGCTTCACGCGCCGGTTGTGCCGTTCAAACAACGATGCGCCAAGCCACTCCTCGAGCAGGCGCACGTGCTGGCTCACCGCTCCGTGAGTCACGTGCAACTCTGCGGCGGCTTCCTTGAAGCTGCCGAGCCGGCCCGCAGCCTCGAAGGCCCGCAAGGCATTGAGGGGGGGCAATACCCGTTTCATTTGCAAGAGTTTTTCTAACGCGATTCGTCAATTTATCTGGTTTGCTGGACCGCTACAAGATAGATATCCTTCTTATTGCACCGCTGATGATATCTCCCGTTCCCCTTCCTGCCAGAAACCCCCATGCTCAGTTATACCGGCGGTGTCGTGCTCTTTGCTGCCATGCTCCACGCGAGCTGGAACGCGATGCTGCACGGCAACCGCGATCGGTTCTTGTCCATGACGTGGATGAGCATCGCCATAGCGATGGTCTCTACGCTCGTCGTCCTGTTCAATCCTTGGCCGGCCAGAGCCTCCTGGCCCTACATCGTCGCATCGGGGATCGTGCACATCTTCTACAACGTGAGCCTTGTGCGGTCGTATCGCCGCAACGACCTGGCGCTGGCATATCCGATCGCGCGCGGCTCATCGCCGCTGCTCATCACACTCGGCGCGGCGCTCTTCGCGCATGAGGCGATCAGCCCCTTCCACGCTCTCGGGATCGCGACGATATCGGGCGGCATCATCGCGATCGCGCTGCAGGGGCATCACGCGTCGCGCGCAGGTGCGCTGGCCGCGCTGACGACCGGCGCGACGATTGCGCTCTACACCGTGATCGACGGCATCGGCGTGAGGTTGTCCAACGGCCAACCGCTCACCTACACAGCGTGGATGTTCCTGTTCTATTGGCTGATGCCGGTGCTGTTCGTCGCGGTGCGTGGGCTCGCGCCGCTATGGACACCGGTAC
The DNA here is from genome assembly GCF_052113425.1 of Cupriavidus sp. YAF13. Taxonomy (NCBI): domain Bacteria; kingdom Pseudomonadati; phylum Pseudomonadota; class Betaproteobacteria; order Burkholderiales; family Burkholderiaceae; genus Cupriavidus; species Cupriavidus sp. YAF13. The sequence continues at coordinate 134,558 of NZ_JBFRDD010000008.1, read as the reverse complement.
GTGCTGAGCCGCTGTCGGTCGGCTCGTCGCTCATCGGCGCCCTGGTGTCGATCGCGGCGTATGGCATCGTAATCTGGGCGCTGCAGTCGCGCGCGATGGGCGCGGTATCGGCGTTGCGCGAGACCAGCGTGGTGTTCGCGGTGCTGATCGGGCGGGTGTTTCTGCGGGAAGCGGTCAGTGGAACGCGCTGGCTCGCCTGCATGGTCGTCGCGGCCGGAGCGGTTTGTCTTGGACTTTGACATGATCTGAAGCGCATCATTCGTTTCCCGTGCGTCATCACTTGACCGAGTGGGTCGACTGAATGCGGTCAGACTCGAAATTCGGCGAGAATCCGCGGTAAGCGGCCGGACGATCTCATGCGAAGGAGGCTCCATACCCTTTACATCACACTATAGTTAGTGTTGTGTCTGTCTGTGTTGAGGTGGATCGGCCAAAGCCGCCAATGAGCCGCCAGCATTCAGTCGGTCCCAGCCCTAAATTATTTTTCCACCACCACATGAAGGTTCGCTAAATGAATAACGTCCCGCAGGCGCCGCTAATTCTGATAACAGGTGGAGGTCGTGGCATAGGCGCAGCGACTGCGCGGCTTGCTGCCGCACGAGGTTACGATATAGCGATCAGCTTCGTCTCCGACGAGTCTGCCGCCCTTGCGGTGGCGGCTGATGTAGAAGCTGTTGGGCGCCGGGCTCTACCCGTGCGCGCAGATAGCGCGGATCCAGAGCAGGTCGCTCAATTATTCGCCGCGATCGACCGGGAGTTCGGCCGGATCGATGTACTTGTTAACAACGCCGCAGTACTTGCACAGCAATCTCGACTAGAGGATCTCGAATTCGAGCGGATGCGGCGTATCTTCGCGGTCAACTCGATCGGCCCTATCCTCTGTGCACAGCAAGCAGTGAAGCGGATGTCGTATCGTCACAATGGGCGGGGCGGCGCCGTGATCAACATCTCATCGGGAGCGGCCCGGCTCGGCAGTCCAAACGAATATGTCGACTACGCTGCGTCGAAGGGCGCCGTTGAGACTTTCACTATCGGTTTTGCCAAAGAAGTCGCGCGGGATGGGATACGCGTCAACTGCGTTCGCCCTGGGCACATCTACACTGACATGCATGCTAGCGGCGGAGAGCCGGGACGGGTGGATCGCGTCAAAGACTCGATCCCCATGGGAAGAGGCGGTCAACCTGCAGAGGTTGCGCAGGCGATCCTATGGCTAGCAAGCGCCGAGGCTTCCTTCATCACCGGCACGTTCCTCGATGTCACTGGCGGCAAGTGAGCAACAGGGTGCAGCGATGGAGGCGGTGCTCCGCGGGAACGGCATTGGACGTGTCGTCTCCACCAGGCGGCCGAGCATGTGCAGGCCGGAAGTCTGACGATCGTGCTCCCGGCTACTCTCTTGAGCCGCTGCTGGTTCATATGCTGTTCCGCGGTCAGCCTTCGCGGGCTGGCACCGTTCGCGACTTCGCCGACCAAGCCGTGCCGCTCCTGCGAGGCCGTCTCGCGGAGGCTCCCGCGATCATCGAGGACTATCTCGATCGTGAACGGCGGGAGGTCTCCTGAACAACGTTACCGGACTGCGGTGTCGGCGTCCACCATCGCCATGTCGTGCCGTTCGCGCGCGGCCGGCGCGTATGCTGATCACCGCAATCGGCACGCTCGCTTCACTAGCGTTGCCCGGACGTAACCCGCGGCCGAATGGCCGGAAGCCGTGGCATTTCCGCCAGTGGTACACACCGGGCGGATGACCGTTCGTGGCCGGTAAGGGGCGTCGGGAAGCGAGGGGCGGTCGGCCGTAGTCGACACCCTTCTGAGACGTTCGCGCGGTCCCTGTCAAATGTCCGGTTCGCATTAGACATCGGCAGTCCCGCGCAGCATGGCTCCCACAGTTGACGCTCTGGCTCGTACCCACATATCATCCCAAGTTGCGGTGCAGGCCGCTTCCGGGTCCGCGGAAAGGGTTGAACCCACCTGTCATGGCGAATCAGCATGTTTCCCATCCTTTGTGCTGGCAGTGTTGCGGACCCTCGGCCATTGAATGCACGAGGAACTTATGGAAAAACTGCCTGCTCAGGCCAATCTCGATCATTTGAAAAAGCAGGCGAAAGACCTGCTGCGCCTCTATCGCACTGGCGATGCCGGAGCGATCGCACGATTCACCCAGTACCTCCCCGCAGTCGCGAATCGTACCCACACGGAAGTAAAGGTGTCTGCTCTGCACCTGCATGACGCGCAGTCCTGCCTCGCGCGCGAATATGGATTCACCTCGTGGGCGGACCTTAGTGCGTTCGTGGAAGCCAGTACCTTTGCACGTCGCGAACAGGGGGCGTTGATTCGACGCTGGCTGGGACTTGTCTATGGTCCCGATGTGACGGGCACCTACGTTGCTGCGCGGCCGCGCGTTGCGGTGAGGCTCCTGGTGGAGCATCCAGACATGCTCGACGCCGACCCGTACGTTGCTTGTGCCGCAGGGCACCGGAAAGCGGTGTCGCGCGCGATGGCAGCGGATCCTGACTGGATCCATCAGGCCGGTGGTGCGCTGAATCTACTGCCTCTTGTTGCCGTCACTCACTCAAACCTCGCACTGGTGCCCGAGTTTGCGGAGCGGCTGCGTGAATGTGCGCGTGCGCTTCTTGATTCCGGCGCCGACCCGAACCAGCACGTCGCCAATCGGCTTCCTCCCGCCTCTTTGGCGGCGCCCATTGAGACTGAACCGCTGTCGGCGCTCTATGGTGCGGCTGGCGTAGCCCGTGATCCGGTGCTCACTGAGATGCTGTTGAGCGCCGGAGCCGACCCGAACGACGGCGAGTCGCTCTACCACTCGCTCGAAAATCCGGACTGCACGAGATTGCTGTTGCGGCACGGCACTCAGGTGACCGGGACCAATGCGTTGTGGCGCGCGCTCGACATGCCGGATGCGGTTGCGCTCGAGCTGCTGCTTGCGCACGGCGGCGATGCGAACGAGTCGGCCCCCGAGGGCCTGAAAGCCTGGGGCACGCCCCTCTTGCGTGCGATCGCTCTGCGCAGGTCGCCGCGCCACATCGCAGCGCTACTTGCGGCGGGAGCGGACGCGAAGGCTAAAACCGCGGCGGGCGTGAGCGCCTATCGGCTTGCAATGCAGGTCGGCATGCCAGACGTTGCGGCGCAACTGCGTGTAGCCGGCGCCGAGGAAACGCTCACGGTCAGTGAGGACTTTGTATCCGCGTGTGCGCGCGCCGACGCGACAGAAGCACGACGCATTCAGACACAACATCCCGAACTGCCCCGATCTCTACCTGCGGACCAGCTTCGACTGCTCCCGGATGCCGTGGCGTGGGGTTCGAGCGCTGCGGCAAAAGTCATGGTCGAGCTCGGTTGGCCCCTCGACGCGCGCGGAGGAGACTGGGATGCAACCGCGCTCAATCACGCCGTGTTTCGCGGCGACGTCGATTTGACAGCGTTTTTGCTGGATCATGGATCGAACTGGCGCGAGACACATGGCTATGGCTCCGATGTGCTCGGCACGTTGGGATGGGCGTCCGGGAATGAGCCGTCTGGCGGGGGAGCGCCCCGATTGGGTCGGCTGCGCCCGCGCGTTGATGGAGCGTGGCGTTCCGAAGGCAGTGCGCGATCCTGAGCATGAGAATCGCGTGCTGATCGATGGCCGACGCATGAGTTTTTCCGAAGAGGTGACAGAGGTGCTGGTCGAAGGGGTACGCGGGAGCGTTGCAGGGGGTTGAGGGCGCTGTGGCGCGCGCCGCGTTCTCGATACGAGACCCGACGCGCGCCGCCATCCATGTCAGAAGCTGGCGCACACGACTACGTCCGTTGTGCCGGGAAATGCAGACAACCACGTAGAAGCGGTGAACGGCCCTTACTGGCCGATCTCAGCCGCCTGCTTGTGTTGAATCTACCCTGCGCCCGTCCGTCGGACCGCCATGCAAGGGCCTGTTCTTTTGCCGGCCGGGCATACATAAAAATGGAGCCTCGCGGGCTCCATTCGTTCAGCGGGTCAGTACGCCTTACAGCGCGGCGTCCTTCAGTTTCTTCAGCGGGCGGACCTTCACCTTGACGGTGGCGGGCTTTGCTGCGAACCACTGATCTTCGCCGGTGAACGGGTTCTTGCCGAAGCGCTTCTTGGTTGCCGCCACTTGCAGGGCGGTGACCTTGAGCAGGCCAGGGAGCGTAAACTCGCCCGCGCCCTTCTTGTGCACCGCGCTCAGGACGGTGTTTTCCAGGTGGGCCAGCACGGTCTTGACGGTCTTAGCGTCCAGCTCGGTCTGGGCGACCAGGTGGGCCAGCAAGCTCGCCTTGGTGAAGGTTTCCTTCAGCGGTTTCGCTACCGGTGCGGCCGCTGCGGCTTTCTTTGCCGGTGCCGCTGCCTTCTTGGCTGCCGGCTTGGCCGGGGTCTTTACGACAGCTTTCGCTTTGGTTGCCATGGATTCTTCTGTGGTTTGGTTACTCGTTGAAATGTCGCCGTGGAGGCGTTCGAGAGAATAGCAAATTTCATGCGGTGTGTGCGACTGGGTGAAACCAACAATTACAACTGCGCACCGATGGTAGCTCCGATTCGATCGCAGGTGCGCGTGCCGGCCAGCCCAAGCAGTGCGGCCGGCAAGTAGCTGACGCCGGCAGTACGTGTTGCGCAGCACCCGCGGGCTCATGTCTTCGTCTTCGAATTCGTTGGCCAAGAGCGCCGCTCGCACAATCTTGCTAAGGCTTATATCAGTGATCGGCCCGCCGCTGGCCCTCAGTGAGAAAACGAGGTCGCTAGCGACCGGCAGTGTCTGGCGGCGAACRTGCCATTCCGCTAGGATCGGCGCGTCGTTACTATGGCAGTCGCGCTTGACAGCCATGCAGATCTCCCAAGCGGTTCCGGTGGGGCGTTTTTTTATTTTCGAAAGCCTTGTGATCGATTTGCCGTATCTACCTTTTTTGACACTTTCACGTATTATTCACAGCGCAGAACAATACCGATAAAGACGGGGTCATCGTGATCGACACACTCAGCCAGCAGCGTACCAATATGGCCATGGAAAGCTTTGTCGGGGCGGCGCGGACCGCCCTGGGCGACAGCCTGCGTGCCATCGTGCTATATGGCTCCGCCGCCGAAGACGCGGTGCGCGCGCGGTCCGATATCAACGTGCTGGTGGTGCTGCACCGATTCGAGCCCGTGCGGATCGATGCGTTGCGCGATACCCTGCGCGCGCTGCATGCAGCGGTTCGGCTGGATGCGATGTTCCTGCTGGAGGATGAGATCGAGGCGGCGGCGCAGGCCTTCCCCGTCAAATTCTTCGACGTGCTGCGTCGCCATCGGGTGGCGTACGGCGACGATCCTTTCGCAGGTGTCGCGATCGGCCCGGACGTGATCGCCGGCCACCTGAAGCAGTTGCTTCTGAACATGATCCTGCGGTGGCGCAATGCCTATGCCACTCGCGCTGCGCGCGAGGAACAACTCCCGGCCTTGCTGGCGGACGCCACGGGCCCGTTGCGCGCCAGCGCCGCTGCCTTGCTGTCCCTGCGGGGTGAAGCGGTGGCGTCGCCTAAGGCAGCCCTGCAACGGGTCGTGGATGGCTGGAGCAATGCTGCCGCCAGCGCCGCGCTGACGCGCTTCTCTGGCTTGCGGGAAGGCGGGGCCCTGGCGCCGGGAGAAGGAGAAGTCCTCTTGCTCACCGTCATCGACATGGCCGGGCGCATGCGCGCGGAGCTCGGTGCATGACGCTGGCCAATCCGCTGAATCCATTTAGCTGGCCCGGCCAGGCGTTTCTTGCATTCTATGTGGTCTTTGGCCTGATGGTGGCGTTTGGCTTGCGCCGCTGGCTGCGTGCGCCCTGGCGTTACCCGGCGACGGCCCCACTCGGGCCGCTGACCGCGGATCCATATTGCGTGGCTTACCTGCGCGGCGGCGAGGGGGAGGCGAAACGGGCCGTGTTGTTTTCCCTGATCGATCGCGGCTTGCTGGAGATATCCGGCATCAAGCTCTGCACGAAAGGTGCCGTCGAACTCGCCCGGCGTCCACTCGAGCGCGCGGCGCTGACAACCTGCCGAATCCCGCAGCCGACGCGGCAGCTGCTTGAGAACAAGCCGTGGCCGCGCCAGGCCACGGTGGATTACCAGTCGGCGCTGCGCAAGGCTGGACTGCTGACACCGGATGACGACAGCAAGCCCGCGGCCTACTGGTGCGCACTGGCTTTGCTGCTGGGCGTGGCAGGCTTCAAGGTGGTCCACGCGCTGTTGCATGGTCACTATAACGTGTGGCTGCTGATCATTCTCGCGGGCGTCTTCTGGGTGTTCCTAATGCCAGATCCGCAACGTCTCACACCGGCCGGCGAGCGCTTCCTGGCGGACCAGCGTGTGCTGTTCGGCAGCCTGCGTTCGCGTAGGCTCAGGCCTGGCGGCCAGGACCCCGATGCCACCTGGCTGGCGGCGGTGTTTGGCCTCGAGGCGCTGCCGCTGGCCGTTTTCCCATACGTGCGCACGTTGTTTCCCCTCGGGCCGCTGTCTGTCAAGGACGAGAATCAACCGGACAACAGCGGTGGCTGCAGCAGCGCTTGCAGCAGTAGCAGTGACAGTGGTGATAGCGGCGGGGGTAGCGGCTGCGGGGGCTGCGGAGGCGGCGGTGGCGACTGACGGCGCCATGCCGGCGGACCGCGTCGGGCTGGGCTGGCGACCGGAACTGGTGGCTGGCATCCAGCACCATCTTGACCGCATCGACGTGCTGGAGGTGATCGCGGATGGCTGGTTCGACCGTCCGCCCGCACAATGGCGTGCGCTTGCCACTCTGGCGCGCCAGGTGCCGGTGCTGCTTCACGGGGTGGGCATGGGCCTGGCCTCGGCGTGGCCAGTGCAGCCGGTGCGGTTGCAGGCCATGGCGCGGCTGGTGGACAAGGTACGGCCGCTGGGGTGGTCGGAGCACCTGGCATTCGTGCGCGCGGGGGGTATCGAGATCGGCCACCTGGCGGCGCCGCCTCGCACTGCCGCCACGGTTGAAGGTACTTTGCGCAACCTGCGGGAAGCGCGCCGCGTGGTGGGCAGCCTGCCCATGCTCGAGAACATCGCCACGCTGATCGATCCGCCGGTCTCCACGCTGGACGAAAGCGGCTGGCTCGGCGCGATTGCCGAAGCGGCGGACGCCACGCTCTTGCTGGATTTGCACAACCTCCACGCCAACGCGCTCAACTTCGGGCAGGACCCGCTTGCCCGGCTGCGCACGCTGCCGCTGGCCCGTGTGCGCTGCGTGCACCTGGCTGGCGGGCGCTGGATCGGCAATCCGGCGGCGACTGGCCGGCGCTTGCTGGACGATCATCTGCACGATCCGCCGGAGGCAGTCTTTGGCTTGCTGGCCGAACTCGCGGCTCGCGTGCCACACGCGCTGACGGTGGTGGTCGAGCGCGATGGCGCTTATCCACCTATTGCTGAATTGCTGCGGCAGCTCGATCTGGCACGCGCTGCGCTGGCGGCCGGGCGTGCGCGGCGCCGCGTGCCGCAGGGGAGCAATGCGCTGCCAGGGCAAGTGGCCCCGCATGGCGCGGACCTAGAGCGCGGGCGCCGCGTCGAGCGCCTGCTGGCCAGCGTGTACGCCGACGCCGCCGCGCGTGGCGCATTCCTGGTCGACCCGCATGGAACGGCGCTGCGCGCCGGCTGTGCCGAGCAGGACGCGATGGCGCTGGCGTCGCTGGACCGGGACGGTCTGGCGTTCGCGGCCGCCAGCTTCGCGCATAAGCGCGGGGCGGTGGCCTTGCCGATGAATCATTGAGCGGTGACAGCGGGGCGCATTGCTTTTCCCGGCGGGTCACCGATTCCATGGCCTCCGCGACAAGGCCCACTTCACAAAGTAATGGCGGAGTAGGCCATCAACAACAACGGGCGCGCTATTGATTGTGCGGCGGATGCGCGAGCGTCGTCGAAGAGGTTGAGTCGGGGGAGTGGGCCCGTATCGGAAGCACCTGGGTCATGAACGCGCATCCAATCTACCCGGGCGGGGATGAAGTCAAGGTCGGCTCGTCGCAGCCCGTCAGATGTCCCGTCCGGTGCGCTTGGTGTTGCGCGCCCCGACAAGCGAGGCCTCGCTGCGCATTGCCAACTCAGGGATTGGCACTTGCATCATGTTGCGTGCGGCCTCGCGTATCGCGCTGGTGAGGCACTCACGTTTTCCAGCCAGGTCAAGATTTCCATGCTCCCGGATCAAGCGGGTCGCGTTGAAGCGCCAGGCGGGAAGCCGTGCGGTGGCTCCGACCTTGAGTGCCGCGCTGATGCCGACGGTGGCGTGGCACACGTGGTCCATTCCGGGGTCGTCTCAGAATTCGGAAAAAAAGTAGCGCGTTAAGTCTCGCTGCGTGGCGACGTACAAACAATTTTTTGCCATGTAACGTGCAATACAAGATAGCTTGTTATAAGCTATACCGTACTTGAACATAGAGTAAGCAGGCCATGGCCGATCACATCTCAACTCAGCTGAAGAAAGGCGTACTTGACCTCTGCGTCCTCGCCTTGCTCGCCAAGGGTGATAGCTACGCCTATGACCTTGCGCGGAATCTTGCGCAGGCAGTCGACATGGGCGAAGGAACGATCTACCCGCTAATGCGCAGGCTTCAGACCGACGGGTTGGTCAAAACCTACCAGCAGGAGTCGGCTAGCGGGCCTTCGCGAAAATACTACTGCCTTACGGAAGCAGGTTTGTCGTCTCTACTTTCTCAGAAACAGGAGTGGCAGCACTTCATTGCCTCAGTCAATTCCATCCTCGGAGTCACCAATGAATAAGGAAGAGTTCTTGCGGAAAATCCGCAGCACCTTGCAAGGCCTTACGCCAGCTGAGATCGACGAAATCCTTGCCGACTATCGCAACCATTTCGACGAATCCGCTGCGAATAGCCGCAGTGAGGAGGCCACGGCGGCAGCGCTGGGCGATCCCGTATGGCTGGGGCAAGAGCACGTTGCCGATCTGCGCCACGAGGAAGGTGGATTACTGGGTGCAGCAAAGCGCCTCTTGGCGGATGTAGGACAGCGCCGACAAAGCGGCGACGAGACGACCGAGCGTGAACTCACATGGGTTCCAAGTTCGCGCATGGCCATCAGCCTGCCCGTTGACGTGTGCTGGCGGCCGGCCGAAAAGGTGCGAGCGGTATTGCATGGCCCCGCGTGGCTGATCGAACATGTGCGCCTTGACAGCCAAGAATTGCGCGGTCGCTTCAAGTGGCGCTTGTTCCACAACAACCACCTTCGTCTCGATTTAGAAGGCCCAGCAATCGAAACGTGGTCAGTTTTTGGCAGCGCCGACTTACGTCTGCTCAATTTATCTCAACCCTCACTGTGCCTGGAGCTCGACGGTAGCGGAGACATCAAGGCCGCAGGACGTGTACAACATGTGACTGCGAGCACCATGGGTTCAGGCGACATCGACCTCAGTCTGCTTGAGCACCCGCGTGCAACAGCTAAGGTCATCGGCTCAGGAGACGTAACGCTTGGGCCGAGTGAGGAAGCAAACCTGTCGGTCGAAGGTAGTGGCGATATCACCCTGTTGAGCAGCCCACCGAATATCAGAACCAATATCTCGGGTAGTGGTGATATCCGAATGCCGGATGGCATTCGTTTGTCAAAATGAGCTTTGAGCAGCAGCGCTACCGGGCCAGTGGCCTCAACCTGGACGACGGTCTGGATGATCTTGCAGCGATCATCGGCGGTTGACGACCCCAAGGGCCCATAGTCGGGCAGCGCACGCATGCGTCGGGGAGGATCGTGGCACACTTGGTCGTTCTACGCTCGCTCGTCGTATCGCAACTGGAATACACCGCAGACTCGTTATCCGTTGGTTGGCATTCGCCTAGTACGCGAAGTCGACGCAAACGAACACTAGATGCCAAGCCTAGCGGGATCATGAATGCTCGTTTCCTGTGAAATCGCCATGCGACAGTTCGATGGGGGTGCCGTGAGGCGTGCGATGCGCGGCGTGGTGCCAGGCTTCGTGGTAGCGCGCCTGCGTCTCTACGCTCGCGACGCCTTTGCTTGCCATCAGGTGCTCTAGCGTGGCGAGCCAGTGCAGGTAGTAGGTCTCGCCGGTATCTGGATCGCCGGCAAGCTGCGCGCGCCTGATCTCTTCTGCAAGCGTTGCTGCCCATTCGCGCCACGTGTAGAGGCCCTGCTGGTGCAAGACCAGGGCCAGAGCAAAAGCCTGTGCCTCCCACGGCTCGCGGAACACCGGGCCTTCCTGGTCACGGGGAACGCCCGGTACGGCCTCGGCGGCATCACGCGCTGCGGCTGGATCGACCTTCATCTCACGCCAATTCGAGGTAGGGCTCGAATGCCTCGATCGAAACGGTGAGCGTGGCGTCGGTGTCCGCTCCCCAGAGTTCGCGGCCTTCGAAGACGACTGTGTAGAGCCACTGCGGGTCTTCACCCGCGCCTGTCACGACGGAGTCCGGAAAGACATGGCAACCCCGGATCGCCTCGATCGTTCCTTCGCGGCCGCGTGCGTATCGTGGCAAGCGCGTGTGCGTGGGCGGGTTGATGTTCTTCGTGCGCACTCGCTCGCCCGGTTTGAACCTGGCCGGCTTCTTGGGCAGGCGAGCGAAAGAGCCTCGAGTGAATGCGTGTTCGATGTCGTTTGTCGTCATGACCCGTTCGACGGGCTTGCCCGGATGCAGGGCATGTCCTGCGGCGATTTCATCGGCGCCGATCAGCCCTCGTTCGAGGGCGTTGCGCTCGATTCCCAATGCCCATCTTTCGTAGTAGGACACTGAGAGGTACACCTCGGCAGGCAGTCGCTCTTGCGCGTCGCGAGACATGTCGATGTTCCAGGCGCGCGTGAAACGCATGGCTCGCTGCATCGCCAGCACGCGCTCCTCCCACTGCGCGTGGAATGGGGGTTCGTCAGCCTCGGGATGGACCGCGCCGAATCCGTGCATGCCCCCCATGTCATGAACTCCGTTCATGGCGATATCTCCTCGGGACGCCGGGGCAAGCCGGTGCCGATCATGCTGTCACGGGTGACGAGCCGCGCAAGGCGCTCCTCGGGCCAGCCTTCGGTGCCGGCGGGGCGGGGTGGCACCACAAGGAAGCGGGTTTCCGCGGTCGAGTCCCAGACTCGGATCTGCGCGTCTTCTGGCAGGACGACACCGAAGTCGGCCAGCACGCCGCGCGGATCTGACACGGCACGCGAGCGATAAGCGGCCGACTTGTACCAGACCGGTGGCAGCCCGAGCACGTCCCATGGGTAGCACGAGCACAGCGTGCAGACGACCATGTTGTGATGCCCGGGCGTGTTCTCCACCGCGATCAGATGATCGCCCACATGACTGACGACTCCGAGCGCAGCGATCGCCTTTGTCGCGTCTGTCAGAAGCGCCGCCTTGAACTCAGGATCAACCCACGCCCGGGCGATTACTCTAGCCCCGATGTGATGGCCGATCTTGGTCTGATATCGCTCGACGATAAGGTCGAGGACGGCACGGTCGACGTAACCCTTCTCGGTCAGAATTGTCTCGAGCGCGCGCACCCGCAGTTGGATTGGCGACAGCTCGGAGTGGTTGTGCTCGTCGGGACTCATAGATGTACTCGGACCAGACCGACTATGGCAGTGTAGGCAAATTGGTTCGGGATCGCGAGCCTTGAGCTTCCTTCTCCGACTAAACGGCAACTGGAATGGTGACTAGCGCGCGGAAGGGCGCCGCGCGTAATGGCAGCTTCAGCAGAGCGTGAGCCACTTGAGTGCGCTGCAATGAACCGCGCAGCACTTCAACTGGGCTTCTGAGAGTGGGCATTCGTGGACGGCGCCCTTTGCGACTGCAGATCGGCCATTGCGGTCAACGGCGCTTGTGCGAGCTCAGCGATGTTCTGCGCCGGGATGGCCTTGACGAGAAAACGCCAATCACCACCCAGCGCACAGGGCAGTTCACGGGAGAAGTCAGCCAGATTGACGGCCTTGCGTCGCCCCCCTCGGTGCGAGCCGGTCGTGACGGCGCTACCCTGCTTGCGTTCGATCCGCTGTATTTGCGCGCCCTGATAATCGGATCGGCGGAGGTCGGTGAGATCGTCATGCGCGCGCTGATCTTGCGCCGTGTCAGGCTGATCGAACACGGCGGCTCGGGCACGATCCTGATTGGCGCGCCAGATGATGCGCATCTTCTGCGCCTCCAAGGCTTCCTGACCCGCAGCGGCTATCCCAACCACGGCATGGATCCCAAAGTCGATGGTGGGGGTCGCTGCTTCATTGAGCGGATGGCGCTTCTCCCCAGTGACCTGCCGCTGGTGGTCTGCCCTAGCGGCAACATCCCACGGTTCGTCTGACGGCGCGCTAATCGGGTCTGTATGAACGCGTAGGGTCTAGCAGAGGCGCGGTCGTATCCCCCACCGTACTCAGGGGGTGTCCGTTTGGCGGGCTTGTATGTTCAAAAGATTTGAATAATTTGTCCGTGAATCGATCACTTTTAGCAAAACTATCACCGCTATAGTTCCGTACATGGCAGCGCAACAGCAAATTTACGCCGCTAAACAACATCAACCAAATTGAATCAACTCGAATAGAGAGAACGCCATGTCCAACGCCAAGCTCGAAGTCCTGACCCCGTACAACAGCCAGATCATCTTCATCGACCATCAGCCCCAGATGGCCTTCGGCGTGCAGTCGATGGACCGCCAGACCATGAAGAACAACGTGGTCGGCCTGGCCAAGGCGGCCAAGATCTTCGACATCCCGACCACCATCACCACGGTCGAGTCTGACTCGTTCTCGGGCTATACCTACCCCGAACTGCTCGACGTGTTCCCGGGCAAGCAGACGCTCGAACGCACCTCGATGAACTCTTGGGACGATCAGAAGGTGCGCGACGCACTGGCCGCCAATGGCCGCAAGAAGGTGATCGTCGCCGGCCTGTGGACCGAGGTCTGCAACACCACGTTCGCGCTGTGCGCGATGCTCGAAGGCGACTACGAGATCTACATGGTGGCCGACGCCTCGGGCGGCACTACCAAGGAAGCGCACGACTACGCGATGCAGCGCATGGTGCAGGCCGGCGTGGTGCCGGTGACCTGGCAGCAGGTGCTGCTTGAATGGCAGCGCGACTGGAAGAACCGTGACACGTACGACGCGGTAATGAAGGTGGCCAAGGAACACTCGGGTGCTTACGGCATGGGCGTGGACTACGCCTACACGATGGTCCACAAGGCCGAGCAGCGCACCGCCACGAAGCACGAGTCGCTGGCGCCGGTCCATGCACAGGTGATCGAGCGCTAATACTGCATGCGCGGGCTGGACGTTCCAAGGGACGTCCAGTCATTTCAGAGACCGGGCCAACCAGCCGCTGGCATTTGGTGGATGTATAAGACATGACAGCCATCAGCAATTCGCAGCCCCAGGACAACTCAGCCATCAGCTTGTGGGCGCAATGCCGCACGGCAGTGCTGCTCACCATCGTTGGGGGGGCCATCGACACCATAGGCTTCATCGCTTTGCTCGGCTTTTTCACGGCCCATGTGACCGGTAACCTGGTACTGGCCGGCGCGGCCTTCGTGAAGGGAGGGGCGGGCCTGTGGATCAAACTCGGGGCCATTCCGCTATTCATCGCCACGGTCATGTTTGCCAAAATGTGGATAGACCGCTGCAAGCAGTCCCACAAGACACTGGGCTGGCTGTTCGTGGCGGAGGCCGTGTTCCTGTCGGGCTTCATGCTGGTGGGCCTGTACTTCGATTCGTTCCGCGACCCCGATGCAGGCGCACTAGCGCTGACTGGCGGTCTGGGCCTAATGGCCTTGGCAATCCGCAATACGGCGAGCAAGACGTTGATCAAACACATCAGCCCCAGCACCATGATGACTGGCAATACCACTCAGTTCGGTATCGATCTGTACAGTTTCGTATGCACGCTCAGCCGCGAGCATGGGGTGGCCTTGCTGAAAAGTGGGAGCATCGTTGCTGGTTTTGTCCTGGGCGCGTTTCTTGGGGCAGTGCTTTACATGCGTGTTGGATTCTGGAGTGTGCTGCCCTTCACGCTGGTAATTTTATATCTGGCCAGTCTTTCCTTTCGTAAACAATTCATCTGAGGGAGGCCATGACCATAAACAAAAGCCGGCTGGAATCTTTCAGTGATGGTGTMATTTCTGTGAGCCTGACCCTGATGCTCTATCAAATTCAGCTTCCTGCCGAATTCAACTGGAATGGAGTGAGAGCGGAGGCCCATCATTTCTTCGGGTATGTGCTCAGCTTTATTTATGTCGGAATTTACTGGAATAATCATCATCACTTGTTCAAAATGGTGAGCGGCATTAATGGAATGGTTATGTGGGCCAATCTCAATCTGTTGTTTTGGTTGACGATGATACCAATAACCACCACTTGGACTGGAAAATCAGACTTCTCGGAAGTACCAACTGCGTTGTATGCCTTTGTGTTGTTCATGTGTGCCATATCCTATTGGTTATTGCAGCGTGTCATCATGGCATTGGAGGGAAAGGGCTCCTCGCTCGCGGGTGCGATTGGAAAAGATCTGAAGGGGAGATTATCTCTCGTTGTGTACGCGCTGGCGATCGTGGTAAGTTTTTACAGTAGTGTTGCAGCAATATTTATTTTGGTTGCAATGGCTATATTTTGGTTTTTCCCGGATTCGAGAATCGAAAGGTATCTCTTGAGGCAAGATGGAAAGAAGCCATAACCTAGCGTTTCGTAATCGTTCCCGGTCCTTTCCCCCGGATCTCTTCTAAGGAAGTGCTGATTAAATCAGTGCGCAAGTCATCGAGGCATTGGGTGAGTGCGTTGTCATCAGCGTGTTCATAGTTCAGGTCCGGTGATGAAGCGACAGATCAGTTTTGCGGAAGCGGAAAGCCACGTGACTGGCCCTCGGCGGCTCTCGTGCGTAGCAACTCGCTGACTTCCGCCTGACCACTGCCGGCGAGCAACTGGCCGCGGCAGTAAGTGTTGCGTGGCACCCGCGGATGCATCTCTTGGTCGGGTTGTCTCCGCGCCCCCCCGTGGTCACCAAATGTTGACACTGGATCGAGCAGATGTGGTTAGCGCCGCACCCTGGCGCACCGACACTCTCCCCCACGACGTCGTTGCCCCAAACCCCAACACATCTACGACTTGGGCTCACGCGTGGCGACTATCGCTATTGGGTAATGCCAGACGTCCCTGGTGTCTACGTGGACACGCTTTGGCTCACCGATCCGGCACTTCCGTACGCTGACCGGCAGGGTCGATAGGCCGCCGGCGCAGACCGGAGGCCCTTCGCCGCACGCTCGATCATCCAGCACCGGGCCATGTTTGCGCACTTCCGGCGTCATCTGCCAATCAGCTTGATCGTGTCCACCTCCGGTGCGGACCATATCGGTCCGGCAGTTTCAGGTAGCGCATGCGGGTGGCGAGGGCACGGTTGCCAAATCTAGCAAATTTGGTGTCTTATATGAATTAAGCCACCAAATTTAAGCGACTCGGGAGGGGTAATACGACACCTGAAACCGGATAGTTTCGCGTTTTCAGACAACCTCGACCAACTCCGGACATTGGTGACCAAGTCCCAAAGCAGCTAGACGATCGCATTGAAATTTCATTGTCTGTTCCAAATCCGCTGCGAACTTGGTCGCGCACCTCATCCCCCAGCGCGCCGGTGTGCAACTGGGTGCTCTCGCCGGCGCAACAGGTTCGCTGCTGTCAGGCATCCCAACGCCTTGGGTTGGACTACGCTAAAAGCGCATCGGAGCGTTTCGCATCAGCAATTTGCAACTCAAGGAGCCAATATGATTGATGCGCGTACCGGTAGAACTCTTACTACTGACCGTCCAGAAGCTGTAGAACGGTATCAGCTCGCTGTTGATCGCATCCTCGGTTCTGAGGCGGGCGCCGCGGAAGCCCTCGATCAGGCTTTGGCGCTGGACGGCAATCTCGCCCTGGCCCTGGCTGCGCGCCATATGCTTGCTAAAGATTCGAAGGCTGCGGACGCCGATCTCTTCAAAGAGCGTGCGCTACTGGCAGCACGAGCTGCGCTGCCCTGGGAGCGTGCGCATATCTCCGCGCTCTTTGGCCTGCTTGAAGACCCTTACACCAACCTTGCAGCTACTGAGGCCTACATCGCTGCCAATCCCAGTGACCTGCTAGTCATCTCGCAACTTTGCGGTTATCTGATCTTCTATGGCGGTGCGCGCAAGCATGAGCGCGTTCTCAATATCATGGAATCGGTCGATCCCAGTTTGCGTGATGATTGGGCTTGGCTCGCACGCCTGGGGTTCGCAGCCAGTGAGGCCGGTGATCAGAACCGTGGTCGTGCACTTGTCGAACGCGCACTGCAGCAGCGCCCACAGGCTCTCTACGTTATCCATAGCTATGCGCATGTGCTACACGACCAGGGTGAACCTGGAGAGTCATTGGAATTGCTGGGTATCTGGCTAAATGAGCACCGCTCGTCAGCGGAGGGCGGCGCTATGTATGGTCATGTGCAGTGGCACCTGGCACTGGCAGAGTGGCAGTTGGGGTTAACCGAGCAGGCATGGCAGCGCTATGAGCGTTACTGTGCACCAGAGACCACTCGCTGTGGTCCGGTGTTGACTCTGGCCGATTGCGGCGGTTTTTTGTTGCGTGAATACCTGCGCACAGGAGCTACGCGTCCGATTTCAGCCGCGGTTTCCGCCCTGTCCGAGCGCTTCAACTCTATGCTGTCGCATCCGTTTATAGCGCTGCATCTTGCTGGAATTCAGGCATCGGCGGGCGATATTGCTGCGCTTGAGCAAAGCAAGGCGGTTATCACGGCCAAGGAACCCAGCGACCAGACGCAGCTCTCGCTCAGGCTGGTTGATGCTGTCAGTCAGTTTGCTAGAGGGCAGTACGCTGAGGCAGCCGATACATTGAAACTGATATCTGCAGATCAACGCGTTGGCGTCGGTGGAAGTCGTGTTGAGCGCATACTAATCGATTTGCTTGAAACAAGAGCAGTTGAGCTCGCCGCCTAGCGGATACGCTTCGGCGGACATCAAGTCGGCAGGGTAGAGCTGGAGGAACGATCGCGTTTCATCCGCCCTTGCGCCGGACAGCCAATTCACGTCAAGCCACCTTCTAAAGCCCGACGCCTTACAAGGCTTGCAGGTGCCTACGTGCCGCCGATGCCGACTTTGCCGCGCCCGACCTTTCGATGCGGCACACAGGGGCGCAGCCTCTTCCTGGAGCCAGCCGTCAACGTGACGTGCTCCGCAGGGTAGCGGGTCGTCCTGTGCAGCGCGGCCTGATAGGCGGAATGGCCCGGATCGATGCGTTTGATAGCTGACATGACTGACACCTCCTCAGAGGATTCTAGCCCGAAACGGCACGGCGCTTATGCCGCCCCGTCGCTAGCAGTCCATGGGCGCTGATCTCGGGGCGCTCACCAGTGAGGGGCCCACGACCGCAACATGCCAGACAGGCGCGGCAAACGTCTCCATCAAGGCAATCGAGGACGCGATCAACACGTGGTGCAACCGACAGCCGACCCCGTCAACGGGCGACCGCGTAGCCGCTAAACGAGGGGCAATGCCTTACTAAGCAACGGTTTGAGCGATGCGAAAGTCTTTCATGGTCCGGATCGGGCTGAAGTCCTTTTCAAGCATTCATGGCTGTTAGTACATTCGAGCACGAATGACCGCTTCTGGAAGTTCCGACGGGCCGTTGTGGGGCGGGAAGAGCCGTCCGCTACCGTGGCGGCCAACGGCGGCTTATCGGCCTTTGCGGACGGTCGCGCCTCGGTTCAGCTCGCAATCGAATGACTGATTTTCAGCTCCATGAGCCAACTGCAGCTCTCGGCCAGCTACGGTCGTAGCCCATTGCGCCCAATAGCGGCCATTGCTTGGTACTTATCGAGTGGCTGCGGTCGTCACGCGGGCGCGCTTGCACCCGTGTCGGTCGTTCGAGCAGGGAGCAATTGACCCTCCATCTTCCCTTGCGTACATTCTCTATTTGTCGTTAGTGGCCGCTTCGCTCACTCTCAATAGGAGGAGTTTCATGAAACACTTCCACATCGTCACCACCGTTCTGCGATTAGTGCTTCCGGGACTCACGCTGCAATCGGGCGTTGCGTTGGGCCAAGTGCCACTGGACCAGCAACTAACCGGCGCATGGACGTATGTCTCGGTCGACACCGTCCGCCCGGATGGCAGCCGCACGCCAATGTACGGACCTAATCCCCACGGTCTTGTGATCTTTGACGGTCATGGCCACTACGCGCTGGTGAACTCGCGCGGCGACTTGCCCAAGTACGTATCCAAGGATCGAATGGCGGGCAGTGCGGAGGAATATCGCGCCGTGGTGCAAGGTTCGATCGCGCACTTTGGCACATACGTAGTAAACGAAGCAGACAAAACCATCACCTTTCGCATAGAGACGAGCACATTCCCGAACTGGAATGGGGTTGAGCAGCGCAGGCCGTTTGTCCTCTCGGGAGATGAGCTCAGGTGGACCACTCCTGCAGCCTCCGGAGGCGGCTCGGGAGAGGTCGTGCTAAAGCGAGCCAAATGAATTTGGCGCACACAGGCCGGGTGCTTGCCGCCGCCCCCCTCGGGATGGCCGACTCCAGCGGAACGGACCCGCTTCGCGATCTCGATCCGTACCTGAAAGCCAAGTGACTGGTCGGGAAAGCTAGGTACCAAGTTGACGTAACCTGGCGTTCGACCGAGCGCCCGGCTAACAACTACTTCCAACGTCCGGTTTCCGTAGGGCTCAATGACGGCAGTGGGTCGGGAAGAGCCGACCAACGAGCGACTGGGGAATGTGGTGTTACAGACGGCTTCGGCCGCTGGCCGGTTTTTCCCCGCGGACATTCTCCGCCGACACTGACATGAGCATGGCTTCGACGCCTGCGGGGCAGACCATGGTCGCCCGAATTGTGCGACGCATCGTGCGGGAGGTGTGATGGATGATACCGCGGACGTCATCGTGGTCGGGTCCGGAGGGTTGGGGGCGGCCACGGCCTACTTTCTCGCCAAACGCGGAGCAGGGCGCATCGCACTACTGGATCGTCACGATATTGGCTCGCAGACTTCGCCGCGCGCGGCAGGCATGGTGAGCACGCTGCGAAAGAGCGATCTGATGATCGGCCTGATTCGGCAGGCAGCGGCCAAAATCCGTAGCTTCACCGAAGACACCGGCCAGCCGCTCGACTGGGTGCACTCAGGTAGCCTCAAGGTGGCGCGTCGGCCGGAGGACGGTGAAGTCCTGGAGGATGACCTCGTCCGTGGCAAGCGTTACGGCCTGGACGTCGCACTCATTGCGCCCGAGGACGCAAAGGGGCTTAACCGTTCCTGCAGGTCCGGGACGTCGTGGCGATACTGCGCATCGGTGATGACCTGTACTTCAACCCGGCGCAACTGGCGGTAGGATTCGCCCGCGCGGCCCAAAGCTGTGGGGTGGAACTGCTGCCAAATATGACGGCCAACCGTGTACTGATCGAGGCGGGCCGCGTGACCGGTGGCGAGACCCCGCGAGGAGTGATCCATGCGCCTGTCGTCGTCGACGCCGCGGGTGCCTGGACGCGGCAGGTTGCGGAGGCCAGTGGCATCCGGGTTCCGCTCGTGCCAACCGCGCAGCAACCGTTCGTGACCGAACCCTTGTCTGGCGCGTTGGCGACGTTGCCAATGGTACGCATCATGGATGCCGCGGTTTATATGCGACCCTGTGATGGCGGGTTTCTATGGGGCGTGTATGAAGAGGATCCCAAGCTCTTCGACATGACGGATCTTAGCGAGGACTTTGACGTCAAGGACCTGCCACTCGATGCCGGGGTTCTGTGGCAGTATGCACGCGACGTACAGGCGCAGCTCCCGATTCTTCTTAAGGCACCGGTTCGAAAGCATCGTGGCGGGCTGCCGACGATGACTGCCGACGGACAACACATCGTGGGGCCGGCGCCGCATGTTCGGGGTTTCTACTTCGCCAGCGGGTGCAATGTCGCAGGCCTTTCCATCTCGCCAGCACTAGGCGACGTCTTGGCGTCGTGGATACTCGACTGCGCGCCGCCGATTGATCTCACACCTCTTACAATCAGCCGGTTTGGCGAGGGCCCCTGGCCGGAAGATGAACTCAGGAAGCAAGCTGCCTGGCAATACAGGCATTTCTATGGCGCCAGGTAGGGCTGTGGGCCTGGAATATGTCCATCGGCCCCTCCTCATCGACGATCACGTGGATCAGTTCTAGGCAAGAATGGCCAAAGCCTGGGTAGCTCGTTGCCGGGATTGCGGTCCCAGCATCCGCTTCTGGGCCGTCACAACCGTCTGCCATGACACGACGGAATGATCCAAAAGAATCGGTAACAGACCGGCTAGAGACTGGCGGAGGTCGCTTGCCGGCCATCTTCGGCTATCCAGCAAATCGAAAAATTCCGCGCCCGAACGACAGGTAACTAGTTGGGAACCGGCCACTCGACGAGTAAGTCGTCAGCACACATTCAGCGTCAAAGGAAGCGGCCATTGTGGAACGACCGCGTCCGGATGCCGATGGGCGGTAAGGTCGCTATGCGACCCATGCATTCCGTGGTCATGCAGTATTGTTGCCGTATAAGGGCATGTTCGAATCTAACGTTTGTGGTGGTGGGGGAGGGTCGCTGTGTTTGAAGAGCCCCACAAAGGCGAACCACCCGCCGCGCACCTCTGCCATGGTGCTGCCATCCAATTCTTCAACACAGGACAGATCCTTGATTACGAGAGTAGTCATTGCGGTTCTCCTTGAGGGTGGCTGTGAGCATTGACGGGCTCACTAGAGCCTTCGCATATCGTGTGCCAGCAGGGCTCAAACGACCTGACTCGGTACCTAACTCGCGGAACAATAAGAGCATTGTCGAAACTCTACTCGCCATTTAGTGTCTGGACGCGGCCAACCTGTCTGCTGTGGGCCAACAGGTTGGAGGCGGGCTGTTCACAGGGGCACAACACTCGCCAGGCGTGTCTCCCCATACATCAAATGTGCGAGCCGACACCCTGATTAGCGCACGGGATGCTGAGTATCAGGCGCCAGCGGAAGCTTGCTGGAAGCGTCTTCCTAGCTCTTTAACCGCTTTCGGGAGACGGTTGTACCCACTGTGGTCCCGGAGGTCCAGATCCACACCTTACTTCGAACAGATTGGCACACGCGAGAACATCCGCGTTCTTGCTGAACGTGATCCCCAAGCGGCACGCACTGTCGCTGCCGTGGTCGCCGACAGAGCAGCTATGCCAATGGATCATGTCTCGGAGGCTGCTCTAGCAAACCAAAAGCAAGAACGACGGCCAGTTAACTCCAGCGCTATAAACGTAAGCAAAGGGGTGGATCCGGCCATCGCCACCGTTGGGTCGGATGGCGCTTTCGCGGCTGACTCGGCCCTTCGGCGCTGCGCGATCGAATGGCTCAGAAGGGTCGAGAGCGGCAGTTCGGCGTTCTTCAAAGCGGACACTCCTGATGAACTCAGAAGGCCAACCGCCCGCCGGCGGCTTTAGCCGAGGGAGAGACGGCCGCTGCCCTGGGCTCGGATGACCGCTCGTTGCCGCATACCGGCCGTTCGGCAGGCCGAGGCAGGACGCTTATTTGCTGTATCGGCCCAACACCCCAAATTCTGGCAAACGTGTTTCGCGCTCGTCGGCCGGTTGGGGGTTGCCCCCCCAACCTAAGCGCGAGAAGAGACATCAGTTCACCACTCCGTTGAGGCTGCTCTTGAAGCGTGCGGCTACTGCATCGGCGCCACGCGAGAGAATCATCATATCCACGGCCACGGCGACAAACATTGCGCCGAGCGCCAAGCACTCGTGCGCGCGGTTCTCGTCTACCATCAGAATCCCTGGCGCCTTGCCACAGGCCTTGATGCGCCGGATTGCGTTATCGATTGCGGCGCGCACGGCAGGGTGCGTCGGATTGCCAGGGTAGCCCAGGCTGGCGGCCAGGTCGGCCGGCCCGATGAATACGCCATCCACGCCTTCGACGCTGGCAATCGCTTCCAGGTTCTCCAGGGCTTCGCCGGTTTCGACCTGCACGAGCAGACACAACTCGTCATTGCACCGCTGCATATAGTCTGTGGTGCGGCCGAAGCGTGTCGCGCGTACCGTAGCGCCGCCCACGCCGCGAACGCCGAAAGGCGGGTATCGCAGTGCGGCTACCGCGGCGATGGCCTCGGCTTCGGTCTGGACATAGGGCAGCAGCAGCGTCTGGGCGCCGATATCCAGGAATCGCTTGATAAGGACCTTGTCATTCCACGCGGGCCGGACCACCGCCGATGTCATGCGATCCGGGTCGGCGGCAACTGCTTGAAGCTGCTGGAGAACCATGGAGACTTCGTTAGGCGCATGTTCGGTGTCGAGCATGATCCAATCGAAGCCGGCGCCTGCCATGATTTCCGCGGTGTAGTGGCTGGCTAGCGCGGACCAGATACCGATCTGCGGCCGGCGCTCGAGCAAGCCTCGCTTGAAACGATTGACAGCGACAGCCATGTCTTTGCTCCTTGTTTCTATTCTCTCGACGTCCGGGGGTCAACCGAAATGGCAGGAGACGGTCCCGAAGTCGCCATAGTCTGCAATCACGGTGTCGCCTTTCGCCACGTCCAACGGGCGAATGAACGAACCGGCCAGAATAACCTCTCCTGCCTGCAGGGTGACACCGTACCGATGCAGCCGATTGGCAAGCCATACCACGCCATAGGCGGGATGGTTAAGTACGCCGGCCGCCAGGCCGGTCTCCTCGACCTCGCCATTCTTGCTGACGATGGCCCCGATGCGGCGAAGGTCGGTATCCACTAATCTGGGACGGAAAGGCCGCCCTCCTAGTACTAGCGCAGCATTGGCGGCGTTGTCCGATATCGTGTCGAGCACGGTGCGTGTGCGTCCGCTACCCGGGTCGATCCGCTGGATTCGTGCATCCAGGACCTCCAGCGCCGGCGTGATATAGGCCGTGGCGTCCAGGACGTCGAACAACGTGCACTCTGGTCCGGATAGTGGCTTGTCGAGAACGAAGGCCAGCTCCGCCTCGATTCGGAGTTGCATGAAGCGATCGGTTGGAATGGTTGTGCCATCGCGATAGAACATATCGTCAAGGAGCACGCCGAAATCTGGCTCGCCGATATTCACTGCACGCTGCATGGCCTTGGAAGTCAGGCCTATCTTGTGGCCCTTGATGGTACGGCCATTCTCCTGCTTGAGCGCAATCCAGGCGTGCTGGATCGCATAGGCATCGTCAATCCGCATTTCCGGATAGTCAAGCGAGAACTGCCGACACGGAGTGCGTGTCCTCTCGGCCTGCTCCAGGCGCAGCGCGGCTTCCTTCAATTGATCCGGGGTCATGCTTAGGCTTCCTCCGCGCGAACGGTATTTGACAGGATGCCCACACCCTGTACCTCGACCTCCACGACATCACCTGGCGTCAAGAAGCGCGGAGGGTCGAAGCGGATACCTGCACCAATTGGCGTACCGGTGGCGATCACGTCGCCGGGATTGAGCGTGGCGAACTGCGACAGATATGACACCAGGYAGTCGAATGGAAACATCAGATTCGCCGTACTGTCGTCTTGGCGAACCTCGCCGTTGACGCGCGTCGTGACTCGAACATCGTTGTAGCTCTCGAACTCGTCTGATGTGACCAGCCAAGGGCCGATTGCCCCGGAGGCGTCGAAATTCTTCCCCTGCGTGACGTTGAATTTTCCGTGATGAAGCCAGTCGCGAATGGTGCCTTCGTTGATGCAGGTCAGCCCTGCGATATGGACGGCGGCCTGCTCCCTCGCAATGCGGCGACCCTGGCGGCCGATAACTATGCCAATCTCGCCTTCATAGTCGAGCTGTAGCGACTCGGGCGGACGCAACAATGCCTGACCATGGCCGACAAGGGAGGCGGGCGTACGCATGAACACGCTCGGGTATTTTGGCAGTTGACTGTTGTCCTTGTATTCCGCATTGCGATGCGCATAGTTCACGCCGATACAGAAGATCTTCTCTGGCGCGGCAATCGGAGGGAGAAGCTGCGCGGTGGACAGCGAATGGTCCGCCTCTGCACCAGTCAGGGCCGCGCGGGCACGGGCCAGCGCGGATTCGCCGCCCTCCAGCAAGGCTTTTACAGAGGCGATGTCAGGCAGGCGCCGACCGAGATCGACGATGCCCGAGGGGACGTCGTTGCCGATGGCCACGCCCCAAGAGACGGTTTTGCCGGAGCGATAGGTTACGAGTTTCATGCGTTGAATCCGAAGAAGTTCGCCGGGTTGTCGACCAGGATTTTTTTCAATACGGACGGGTCGGGCGCAAATCGGTAAAGAAGCTCGAGCAATGCACCCTCGTTCGGTGGTTGCTTGACCGAGACCGGATGGGGCCAGTCGCTGCCCCAGACGCAACGGTCCGGCGCAGCGTCAATCAGGCGCTGCGCAAGCGGCACCACATCGTCCCACGGCGCACCGGCCAAAGAGATCTTTTCGCTCAGGGACAGCATGACCCAATAGTTTCCGCGCTTGAGCAGCTCAAGCATCTTTGCGAGGCTGGGATCGGCATCGCCTTTGCTTGGATCAGCGCGGCCCATGTGGTCCAGCAGGATCGGCGCGTCAAGCTTCTCGAACGCACTGAGCTGCGCGGCGATGCCACTGGGCTCAGGCTGCAACTTGACATACCAGCCCAACTCTTTGATCCGCGCAAACGCCCGGTCCTGCTCGGCCTGAGTGAGACTGATGCCAAGGCCGGCGCGCGTGAATCGCGCGCCGCGCACACCTGCCTCGTGCAGCTTGGCGAGGTAGGCATCATCGCACTCGGTAAGCACAGCGGCATTGGCACAGGCGAGATAGTTGCGCGGTCCGTCGCCAGCGTTGAGATGCGCGAGCGCATCCAGGACTACGGCGTGATCGGCGCCATAGGTGGTGGCCTGCACGATCACGCCGCGGGTGATCCCAAGTGTGCGATGCAGGCGTTGCGCCACTTCCCAGGTAGCGGTTGGCATCTCATAGGCTGCGCCGGGCCGCACCGGAAACCGGTCGCGCGGTCCAAACACGTGGAACTGACTGTCACAACTGAACGTTGGCGGCAGCGGTACCGGGGCGCGCGGATTACGGTCGAACGGCAAGTATTCTGGCATGGTGGCTGACCCGGAACGACCGGGATTCCTTGGCTAGTGGAAGTAGGAAGGCGAAAGGCCTGGCGCCGCGAACGGCTGGCGGCTCACGCGATATAGGCGGTGAAGTCGCACTCCACCAGCTTGCCCATGTCGAGGTCTGCTTGCATGGTATGGCGCGCTGGTCGCGATCCGGGATTAGGGAACATGTCGAGCCACGGCGTGTTGAGGGCGGGCCGCTGGCTACGATCCCTCATCCAGACCGTGATCTTGACGATGTCGTCCGTCGTTCCACCGGCGGCCTCAACAATGCGTTTCACATTGGCCAGCATGTAGATGCACTGTGCTTCAATCGTGGACGCTGGCTTCCCGGTTGCAGGATCGTTGCCCTGGATGCTGCCGCTCATTAGCAGAGGGCCGATGCGACAGCCCGCCGGAATGGGGTTCTTGTGGCTGAAACCTTCGACGTAGACGCTAGTGCGACAGGGCGGAGCACTCCGCTCGAGCGCTGCAGCCACGCTCACTCGGCCGTGATGTTGGCCTGCTTGATCAGCGGTGTCCATCGGTTGTCCTCCTTGGTCAGGAATTGAGTGAATTGCTCAGGCGTACTGCCCCGCGCTTCAGCGCCAAGGGTCTGAAACTTGGCCTGTACAGACTTGTCGGCAAGAACTCTCTGCAGTGCCTCGGAAAGACGCCGCACAATCTCCTTCGGCGTGCCCGCAGGCGCGAGAACGCCGGTGAAGGTTTCGGCGGTGAGGTCCGGGAAGCCGGACTCCTGCAATGTGGGCACATTGGGCAATTGCGGCAGGCGTTTGGCCGAACCGACTGCCAGGGCACGCGTGCGGCCTTGCTGAATGAAGGGCAACGCCACGGACAGTTGATCGAAGTTGAACTGAACCTGACCGCCGAGCAAGTCGGTGGTGGCAGGGGCGTTACCTTTGTAGTGAACAGTGACCCAGTGCGCGCCTGTCTTGTTCTGCAGATACTCGCTCACCAAGTGGTTCTGCGTACCGGGGCCGGGCGAAGCCATGGTGAGCGTGTTGCCAGGCTTCTTCGCCGCCTCGATGAGATCGGTCACCGTCTTGTATTGCGTGGAGGCATTGACCTGCAGCACGATCGGCGTGAATGACACCGAACTGACGGGCTCGAAGTCCTTTCTCCAGTTGTAGCTGTCCTTCTTGAAGATGATCGGCGAGAACAGGATGGGCCCATTGGCGCCCATGAATAGCGTGTACCCGTCGGACTTCGCCCTTACCACCGCTTCTGCACCGATCATCCCGCCGGCACCCGGCTTGTTATCGACCAGAAAGGGCTGTTTGAATATCGTCTGCAATTGCTCCCCGATGATGCGCGCGGCGGAGTCGACGTTGCCGCCCGGTGGGTAGGGCACCACCAGGCGCACCGGCTTGTCGGGCCACGTCTGCGCCAATGCCGGGGATGTCATAGACATTAGGGCCGCTGCAAGTACAGCGCTGCTGGCACCCAAAGCACAGTTCCATTTCATAGCGAAAGTCTCCTTGCGTCGTCTCATGCGCTGGCAGCGAAAGCATCCGGCGGGCGACACAGTCACTCTACAAACCGACGTCCATATGTTGCAACGCAATATGCGCGTTATGTTCCATAATGTGGACTCATCGGCAAAAGGCAGGCGGCCGGTAGTCTCGGACCCGTGCACAATTTTCTTCATCGCAACTCATTCCTTCGCATGCCATGCAGATCTTCGCTGACAGCCTTTCGCCTGAAGCCACATATCGCCTCCTTAGCGGAGTAGTGGTGCCTCGCCCAATCGCTTGGATCACGACGCTCTCGCCCGAAGGGGTGGTGAATCTCGCGCCGTTTTCCTGCTTTACCTTCGTGTCGAACAAGCCTGCGCTGATTGGCGTGAACATCGGGCGCAAGGCCGGCGTGCGGAAGGACACGGGCAGCAACATCCATGAACTCGGCGAGTTCGTGATCAATATTGGCGATGCCTCGCATCTGGAAGCTATCCACCTCAGCAGCATCGAGCACCCGCCGCAAGTGAGCGAAGTGGAGGAACTCGGCCTGGCGACGCTGCCATCAACCAAGATTCGCACGCCGCGGCTGGCAGATGTCCCGGTCAGCATGGAATGCAAGCTGGAACGCGTGATCGCGTTCGGAGACACCGGCGCGGAATTCATCGTTGGGGAGGTGCTGACCTACCATCTTCGCGACGGCTTGTATCGCGACGGCAAGGTGGACACACGGGAACTCAATCCCGTCTGCCGCATTGGCGGGCCCAATTACGCCAGTCTGGGCGAGATCTTCACGCTGCGCGGGGTGGCGCAGACGGCAAAATCCGTGCTGAAGCCAGGCGCGTGAAAAAGGCCGCGAACTATACCAGCGGGGAGACGCCGGCCCCGATGTCCGAGGACACTGCCGCCCTGGCGGACCAAGGCCACAAGGGTGCGGACGGCGCCCAGAGCATCCGCCGCGCGCTGGCCGTCCTGCGGATCGTCGCGACGGGGCAAGAGCGCGGGGTAAGACTGGTCGACGTGGTGAGGAGCACGGGGTTGAGCCGCCCGACCGTACATCGCATCCTCCGCGTTCTGGTCGAGGAAGGTGCGGTCGAGCAAGATGCTGGCACCCGCCGGTACCTGATCGGCAACGAAGTGACACTGCTGGGTCTCGCACGGGCGGCGCGCTTTCCGCTTCGCGCCGTTGCCGAACCTTACATGCAATACTTGAGCGAGACATTGGGCGATACGACATTCCTGACCGTTGCCAACGGAGACGACTCGGTTTGCATCGGACGCTGGCCAGGCAGCTACCCCGTCAAGGTGCTGTCTATTGACGTCGGTGCGCGCCGGCCGCTAGGCGTCGGCGTGAGTGGATTGGTGCTGCTCGCTGCTTTGCCGGACGATGAGCTCGAGCGGATAGTCCGGCGCAATGCACAGCGTCTCGCATCGCTACGGATCGATACAAGAGAACTGGTGTCGCGTGCGCACGAGGTCCGCCGGCGAGGCTATGCCTACGCACCGGTTGGCGTAGTCCCAGGGTCGCGTGCGGTGGCTGTACCCGTCTACGATGCAGCAGGCATGGTTGTAGCAGGGATGGCGCTTGCCACCATCACGGACCGTCTGCCAGATTCCCGCCTGACTTCGATAATCAAGGAGATGGAGAGGCAGGCAGATCTGATACGGAAGCGAATTGTTGAGATGCAACGCTCGAGAGAGTGAGCGGCAACCCCGCCATGCGGTTTAGTCCACTGGCCGGGTACAGTCGCTGGCCACGTTTGAACTGGGGCGCTGTCGAGCCTTAGGAACCCATCTGACTGTTGATAAAGGCTCGGATTTGTCCGGCGGGGGAATGGTGCCGCAGTACATTCATCTAGCATTTTTTTGTCACGCAGGACAAGCTCCAAGACGATCTCAAAGTGGCTCGATGCGGCGTGTTCCAAGGTGGCCAATAGATTCGACTGATGAGGTCTCAGCGCTTTATCCATCTCTTGCTGAGACCGCATATCGCGCTGGCGTGGCATCTCGACGAAAACGTCGAGGCCGATCCCATGATGCCGCGCACATGCCGCGCGGAGATTGAGGCGCTTAACGCACTTTCAAGGCCGCGAACCCATCGGGCGGTTCCGCTTTCGTCCCGATGCGACAAGCCTCGGCGGCGAGCGTAGTTCGCACTAGACTGAAGAACGCAGAACTGGCATCCGGATGATCCGAACAATGCGCAAGCTCGAAGGCGTGGCCGGCTTCGTCGCCGTAGTGGAAGCTGGCGCGATCAGCGGGGCCGCGCGCCGCGTCCATCTGTCCAAATCCGTCGTCAGCGAGCGCTTGGCCGATCTGGAAAAAATTTCTTTGGGAGCGACCCTGCTGAGACGCACGACACGACGGCTGGCGCCTAGCCGGAATGGCGCACCGCCTCCAGATCCGGAGTCCATCGACATCGTCCACGCTGAAGTCCGATGCGTGCCTGCGCGATTAGGCACGTTTGTCGAGTGCGTCCGCACCGCCATCGGCAGCCCAGCGTACCAGGACGAGTGGGCCGGCCCTCACGACCCCGCCGAAGTCGCCTAGATCGCCGGTGACCCGCATGGCGCCTGACGCTCGCTACTCTGTCCGCCTGTTCGGCGAGTTCCATCTCGACGGCGCCGACGCGCCGATGCCTGACGCGAATTCTCCCCGCTTGCAGGCGCTGCTTGCCTATCTGATTTTGCATCGGGACGTGCCGCAGTCGCGCCAGCAACTCGCCTTCCTGTTCTGGCCCGATTCCACGCAAGCGCAGGCACGCAACGCATTGCGTCAGCTCCTGTTTCATCTACGCAAGTCATGGCCGCACGCAGCCAGTTTCGTCCACGCCGACGCGCAAATGGTGCGATGGTTGCCCGATTCCGCGTTCGATCTCGATATCGCGCAGTTTCAGTCGGCCCTGGCCACCGCGGCGCGGGCCGCAAGCAACAACGACGCGGCCACCGAGGAAGGGCTCCTGACGCATGCAGTGGAACTGTATCGGGGCGACCTGCTAGCCAGTTGTTACGATGAATGGATCGCCCCGCAGCGCGATCAGTTGCGCGAAGCGTGCATCGCGGCGCTCGTGCGGCTCAGCCAGTTGAGCGAGGACAGACGCGACTATGCAAAGGCGTTGAAACACTCGCAGCAGTTGCAGCGGCTCGACCCATTGCGCGAGCCCACCTATATGGCGTTGATGCGCCTGCATGCCCTGAATCACGATCATGCATCCGCGCTGCGCACCTATCGCAACTGCGTTGAAACGTTCACGCGCGAGCTGGGCATCGTGCCGAGTGACGCCTTGCGCGAGGCCTATGCGCGCCTTGCTGCCCAGGCTGCGCCAACACAGCGTCGACGCCCACGGGACCCAATGATCGGACGCCACGAGGAATGGCGGCGGCTTCTCGAAGTGTGGCAGCGTAGTCAGCTTGGCGACAAGCAGTTCGCCCTGATCTCGGGCGAGGCGGGCATCGGCAAGTCGCGCCTGGCGGAGGAATTGCTCGTGCACCTTTCCGGGCAAGGCTTCACCACGACGCACTCGCGGGCGTACGCGGCCGAGGGGAAGGTCGCGTTTGCGCCGGTCACCGGTTGGCTGCGCAGCCCGGCCTTGCACGAAGCGATGGGCGGACTCGACAGACTGTGGCTGACCGAAGTCGCGCGCCTGTTGCCAGAGCTGCTGACGCAACAACCTGGCCTGCCTCCACCTTCGCCACTCACCGAGTACTGGCAGCGCCAGCGGTTCTTCGAAGCGCTGGCGCGCGCCGTGCTGGCGAGAGACGGGCCGCTGCTGCTGCTGCTCGACGATTTGCAATGGTGCGATGCGGAGACGCTGGAATGGCTACGCTTCCTGATGCGCTTCGACGTGAGCGCGAAGCTCCTCGTGGTCGCCACGGCGCGGCATGAAGACATCACGCCCTTGCACGCCGTGAGCCGGCTGCTTGACGCCTTGCGGCGCGACGACCAGCTCACCGAGATGTTGCTGGGCGCGCTGGATGCCGCCGAAACTGCGAAGATCGCGGCGCAGATCATCAATCGGCCGCTGGCCGATGCGGAGGCAACCCGGCTATTCGAGGAAAGCGAAGGCAATCCCCTGTTCACGGTCGAGATGATGCGCGCCCGGTCCGACACCGCGACGGGCGGCGGCACGCCGCTCGGCACGGTCCCGAAGTTGCCCCGCAAGGTGTACACGGTGATCTCGAGCCGTCTTGCGCAACTGTCGCCTGCCGCGCGCAATATCGTCGGCGTCGCGGCGATCATCGGGCGAGCATTCACCGCCGATGTGCTGGCCCAGGCGAGCGACGTGCGCGAGGACGCCCTCACGAATGCGCTGGACGAACTCTGGCAACGAGGCATCGTGCGCCAGCCAGACGGCGGGGGCGTTGCCTTTGACTTCAGCCACGACAAGATCCGGGACGTGGCGTACGCCGAGGTCAGTCCGCTGCAACGCCGCCGCCTGCATGAACGCGTGGCACGCGCACTTGAACAGGCGCCAGACAATGATCTCGACGCTGCCAGCGCGCAGATTGCCGCGCACTACGAACAGGCGGGCCTGCCAACCGATTCAGCCGCGTTCTATCGGCGCGCGGCCGGCGTTGCGCAGAGCGTGTACGCCTATGACGATGCCATCGCCCTGTTGCGGCGCGGGCTGGCGCAAGCCGATCAGATCGTCGATCCGCAAGTGCGCGCCCGGCAGTCGCTGGCATTGCAACTCGACCTTGCGCCGCCGATTCGCATTTCCCGTGGGTGGGCGGCACCGGAGCTCGACACGCCACTGCGGCGCGCCGTGGAGCTCAGCAGACAGACGGGCGACTTCGGTCAGCAGGCGCGCGCCCAGGTCAGCCTTGCCTTCTTTCTCGTCGTCAGTGCGGAGTTTGCCCAGGCGCGGAGCCTGAGCGAGGAACTCATCGCGGGATTGGGCACGTCCGGGTCGGGTACCTACGCGTCGATGGCATGGACCAACATCATGGGAAGCCTGGTCCAGCAGGGTGACTGGGCGGCGGCGGAGCCAGCGTATCAACACGCGATCGGCGCTTATGACGAAACCCAGCACGCCGAGCATGTGTCGTTGATGGGCGGAAACTTCGGCGTGCTGGCCTCGGCGTGGTCGGCCCATGCATTCTGGTTCATGGGGCTCGCCGATCAGGCCCTCCGGCGTGGACGCGAAGCGCTGGAGATGGCAAACCGGCTGGCACACCCGTTCTCCCAGGCGCTGGCGCTGTCTTATCTTGCAACGCAGCATGCCCTGCGCCGGCAGCACGGCCTGACGCTTCACTACGCCCGACAGGCACGTTCGATCGCCGATCAGTACCACGTCGGCTACTACCTTGCCTGGGCTGACGTGCTGCTCGCCTGGGCCAATGCAAGGCAGTCGCCCGGGGCCGGCGCCGTGGCGGCAATGCGAGCGGCGATCGAGGGCTTTCATGGCACCGGCGCGCGCCTGCGGCTGCCGCTGTATCTCGGCATGCTGGCGGAATGCCTGGGTGACGTGGGCGAGACCGAAGCCGCGCTTGCGGCGCTGGATCAGGCGCTCCACCATGCGGAGCACACTGGCGAGCACTGGCTGGACGCGGAGCTCTATCGCCTGCGCGGCGAGCTTCTGCTGCAACGCAGCGCCAACCTGGCCGAAGCCGAATCGTCGCTGATCAAGGCGATCGAGATCGCTGCCGCCCAACGGGCTCGCCCTCTCGAGCTGCGCGCCGCGCTGTCGCTGGCGGCGTTGCGCGAGCCACGGGAGGGCATCGGCGCGCGCCGGGTGGTCGAGCCGCCGCTCGCCCGATTCGCCGAGGGCTTCGACCAGCCCGACATCGTCCGGGCGCGCGCATTACTGGCGCGTTAGTCATGGTTTGGCCGCGCCGGGCCAGCCGCGTCGGAGATTGGCGCATATAACGGCGCGCCTAACGCCTTTCAAACGCCGAGGTTGATAAAACTCCTGCATACCAACCGGACAGGAGGCAACCATGGAAGGTGCTCTGAGTGAAAGCGTCGCCACCGCGCTGAAGCCGCATTTTCGGGGGCAATTGATTCAGCCTGGCGATGCGGCCTATGACCAGGCACGCGCGGTGTACAACGGCATGATTGACAAGCGCCCGGCATTGATCGCGCGCTGCACGGATGTCGCCGACGTCATTGCGGGGGTGAACGCCGCGCGAGACAGCGGTATGCTGCTGGCCGTACGTGGCGGTGCGCACAATGGCGCGGGGCTCGGCACATGTGACGGCGGATTGGTGGTCGACCTGTCGCCGATGAAAGGCGTGTTTGTCGATCCGAAGCGCAGCACCATCCGGGCTGGTGGTGGCTGCACCTGGGGCGATGTGGACCACGCCGCCAGCGCCTATGGACTGGCGACGCCGAGCGGTTTCATCTCGACCACGGGCGTGGGTGGGCTGACGCTTGGCGGGGGCRTTGGCTACCTTAGCCGCGCCTACGGCCTGACGATCGATAACCTGCTCAGCGCCGAGGTCGTTCTGGCCGACGGGCGACTGGTCAATGCCAGCAGCGACGAGAACGCGGAGCTGTTCTGGGCGCTGCGCGGCGGTGGCGGCAACTTCGGCGTGGTCACCTCATTCGAGTTCAAGGCCCATCCTGTCGGCACGGTCTACGGCGGCCCGATGCTGTGGCCGGTGGACCAGGCGCGCGAGTTGATGACGTGGTGGCGCGATTTCATCCTGACTGCACCGCAAGACATCAATGGCTGGTTCGGCTTTGTGACGGTGCCGCCCGGGCCGCCGTTCCCCGAGTCTGTCCACCTGCAGAAGATGTGCGCCGTGGTGTGGTGCTACACCGGCCCACTCGATCAGGCCGAGGCGCGCTTCAAGCCGATTCGCGACGCCATGCCGCCAGCGGTGGACTTTGTCGGCTCCGTTCCTTGGCCGGCCTTGCAGAGCCTGTTCGACGCGCTGTATCCGCCTGGCCTGCAGTGGTACTGGAAAGCCGACTTCGTGAGCGACCTAAGCGACAAGGCCATCGACCTGCACATCAAGTATGGGCACCAGTTACCGTCCATGCACTCGACCATGCACCTGTATCCCATCAACGGCGCGGCGCATCGCGCGGGCCCCAATGACACCGCGTTCAGCTATCGCGATGCGAGCTTCGCCAGCGTGATTGTCGGCGTCGATCCCGACCCGGCCAACAACGACCGCATCGTGCAGTGGGCCAAGGACTACTGGCTGGCGCTGCATCCGCACTCGGCTGGCGGCGGCTACATCAACATGATGATGGACGAAGGCAACGACAACGTGAAAGCTGCCTATCGCGACAACTATGCGCGACTGGCGGAGATCAAGCGCAAGTACGACCCTGCAAACCTGTTCCGCGTGAATCAGAACATCAGGCCCGCCTGAGGGGAGCCGACGGTTGCGACTGCTGAAATCATCGTGGGAGTCGCCGCCCTGATTCCCGGCGACTCCCACGCCCCTTGCCTGCCGGAATCGCGAGGAGAAGTTCATGAGCAAGCTGGTTTGCGCCGGGCTCGCAGCCCTGGTGCTTTTCACTGCCTGCACTGACGCCGGGAGGAGCGTGGACTGTGCCGGCGGCATATCGATGGGTGGGTTGGGTGCAAGGGAAGCGCTGGATGAAATGGCTGGCGCAGCTTTTCCGATGAACGGCGGGCAGTTTTCGCTCTATCTGTTCCGATAGGCCTGGCCCTGCGGGAGACCTATAAAGAAGGCGTGCCGACCACCGGTTACGCCTCGATGAATCCCGATTGTCCCGCCATCCTCAACGCCTCCTTGTTGACGGCACGGCCGTCGCGAAGGATCAGCACTTCGAGCACGGCACGCTCGCGCGGGGCCAGCGCCAACGGTGATCCGTCGAGGATGAAAGTGCGGCTGAGGCCATCATAGCCGAGGGGGCCGCAGCGCAACTGCTGGTTTACGTGGCCGTGGCTACAATACCTGATCTCCCGTGGAATGGCCGAGGTTTTGGCCGAGTTGCGGCGCGACGGCCGCAATGCTCTGGAACTGAAAGGCCATGGCCGCGCGAGCGGCAAACAGGACGGCAAGCATGGTCCAGCGGCTGTGCACCTGATTCCCCACAATGCCAATACCATGTGCTAGGCGGAGGGTCTGATGTTCTGATTCAGGCGAAAGAAGTTGGCCGGGTCGTACGTGGCTTTGAGCGCGGCGAGGCGCGCGTAGTTTTCACCATAGGCGGCGCGCACGCGGTCCTCGCCCTCGTCACCGAGGTTGTTCGCATAGACGCCTCCAGTCGAAAAGGGCTTGACGGCGCTCCACACGTCGCGCGCCCAGCGGGTGGCCTCAGCCTCCTCGGCCGGATCATCCCAGATCGAGATTGGGAAGCAGTCGTAACGCGCATCGCGATTCGCATAAGCCGTTGCCGACGCGGGAACGCGGGCAATGGCGCCGCCGACGTGCTGGAACACCAGCAGCGAAGAAACCGAGGGCGCAAGCGCATAGGTCTCGAGAAGGGTGTCGATGGCGGCGTCGGTGAGCGTGTGCAGATACTGCGCCTTCCAGTAATAGCGGCGTCCGCGCGGAAAGAGGCTGTCGCCRCCGGACTGGATCTGAAGGTAGGGAATCGGGGCCAGCTTGCTCTCGACCGGGTCGCCGTGCTCCAGGAGTGGACGGATGATACGCTCGCCGACCTCGTTCGCGCCGCAGTAGCAGGCCGAAATGTTGAAGAAGCGCTCGCCCGAGGGGGCCGTCACGAGGGCGGCGTCCACACTGAGCTCGTCCGGGGCCCGGGCGCAGAAATCATCGTAGAACCGCATCGCATCGCGCGCGCCGTCGTAGGGGTGGCGTACCGAACCCACCAGCAGTGCCGGCCCGACCGGGTGGAGTTGGTATTCGAAGGCGGTGACGATGCCGAAGTTGCCGCCGCCTCCGCGCAATCCCCAGAACAGGTCCCTATTCGCGACGGCGCTGGCTTTCACAAGCCTGCCATCCGCCAGCACGACATCGGCGGCCAGAAGGTTGTCACAGGCCAGGCCGTGTTTGCGCCCGAGCTTGCCAAACCCGCCGCCCAAGGTCAGTCCGGCAATGCCCGTGTCGCTATTGATGCCCATCGTGGTGGCCAGTCCATGGGCGTGTGTGGCAGCATCGAACTCGCCCAGGCTCAGGCCGGCTTCGGCACGAACCACGCGCCGCGCCGGGTCGACGGCGATGTGCTTCATGCGAGACAGATCGATCACAATCCCATCGTCGCAAACCGACAAGCCAGCCACATTGTGTCCGCCGCTGCGGACCGCGACGAGGTGGTTGCCCGATCGGGCGAACGTCACTGCTTCGATGACATCGGCCGTGCTGGCGCAGTACACGACCATGGCCGGCCGCTTGTCCACCGCGCCGTTCCAGACCTTGCGCGCATCCTCGTAGCCTGGATCGTCGGGGAGGACCACATCTCCGTCAAGTTTGCGCCGCAGTGCGTTGAGAGCTGATGCCGGCCGACTGGCCCCGAGGCTGTTGATTGATGGTCCAGTGCCCATGCTTATCCCCATTTATTCGGTTTGATCGGGGTCAATTCCATCCGACCGGGACCATGCTGTCACGCGCTCTTTCGCATGGCAAAATCAAAGAACTCAGCTCCAGGTGAGGAAAACTCATCTACGCCCATGAGAAAGCTGCCCCCTCTGCGATCGCTGCAGGCCTTTGAGGCTGCCGCTAGGCTTGGCAGTTTCAAGGCGGCGGCCGCGGAACTCCATGTGACGCCCACGGCCATCAGCCATCAGATCCGGCTGCTGGAAGAGACGTGTGGGCAACGCCTGTTCCAGCGCCACCCGCGGCCTCTGGTGCTGACGGGCGCGGGTGCGAGGCTGTATCCGGCGTTGCGCGATGGCTTCGATGCCCTCGTGGGCGCGGTGGCGGGGATGGCCGAATCCAGCGCGCCGATTCCGCTGCGCGTCACGAGCCCCAATGCGTTCGCGAGCCGATGGCTGGTCCCGCGTCTGCCGCAGTGGCGGGAGCGATACCCCGACATCGCGCTTGAGATCATCGGAACTGACGCGATCTTGGACCTTCGATCGGGTGACGCCGATGTGGCGATCCGCTATGCCCGGACCATGCCAACAGGATTCGTTGTGCGGGAGATCTGTCGGGACACGTTTTTCCCGATCTGCAGCCCGGCGCTATTGGTTAAGGATGGACATGCCATCGAGCGCGCGTCGGATTTGCTGCGCTTCCCCCTTATCCACTTCGACTGGATGACCCGGGATCCGCACGCCCCCACATGGCTGCAATGGCTTGCGACTGCGGGCCTGATCGATCCGAGCTTGAAGGTGGCCGACAAAATGTGGGCGCTCAGTTTCCGGGAGGAACTGCACGCCATCGACGCCGTGGTCGCGGGGCAGGGGGTCGCGATCTGCAGCGACGTTGTGGTGGGCCATGAGCTGAGATCCGGGGCACTGGTCAAGGCGCATCCCCTGTCGCTGCCAGGCTATGGCTTTTACCTGGTCGCCATGGCCCAGAACTTGCGGCAAGCGGACATTGAGGCTTTTGCAGCTTGGATGGGGGCAATGGACTGAGCGGAGCCTGCACTGCTACGAGCATTTCTGCAGCGCGTCGACGCGATGCTCGAGGAACTGGATGTGCGGGGATCCCGTGGGGGATAGTCACGAACAAGAACGGCCGGTTCGCCCAGCCCCTCGTAGTTGCTGACGGGCTGAGATGAACGAGCATGAGCATCGCGAAGACGACAAAATGCAGGCCGGACAATATGCCGGGCAAACGCGCATAGTCGCGAGCTAGTCTACGGACCCGATTGAGCCAGCCGAAGCTGCGTTCAACGACCCATCGCCGAGGCAGGAGAGCGAAGCCCTTCTTGGTTGCGGGCGGCTTGATCATCTGCAGATCCATCCCTGCGTCGCGAGCAGCTTGTGCTGGTTCGTCACAAGTGTAACCCTGGTCTGCAAAGGCGATCTTGACGGTATGGACCGCATTCGCCACGGCGCGCCTGCCCTGGCCAACCCCAGCGAAGCCCATTAAAACAATTCGCGCAAGTCATGCGAGCGCTGCGGTGCGTGCTCGCTCATCAGCGTCAAATACGGGGCCGCGAAGCTTCAACCCTCGTCAGAAACATCGCTGCGATACCGTTAACGTTTTGCCATCCACCTCCGACTGTATTCTCGGCAAAAGGTGCATAACACGCTCTAGGCGCCCCTTGCGAACCAATTTCTGCGGGGAGAAGGTGAGGCAGGTAGCCTGCGAACTTGGCTGGGGCTTGGCTCCGAGGGTTCGCGGGCATACATGTCGGCAAGGCGAGGATGGGGTTGACCGAGCAGATGGGGCGGTCTAGGCCACATAAACGGTTATGTACAGACGACGGTGCCGAAGGCGTATGAAGTGATTTCGGCAATTGCGAAAGGAGCTTCTATCGCAACAGTAGGTCCGGTTACCACGGCGCATTCTCTCAGCAGCGGTATAGGATCG
Organism: Cupriavidus sp. YAF13; assembly: GCF_052113425.1. Lineage (NCBI taxonomy): Bacteria > Pseudomonadati > Pseudomonadota > Betaproteobacteria > Burkholderiales > Burkholderiaceae > Cupriavidus > Cupriavidus sp. YAF13. The sequence goes on along the minus strand of NZ_JBFRDD010000008.1, from coordinate 96,744 downwards.
GTACCGGGAACGGAGGGAGGCGAAAAGTTCGGACGCCACGCACGCGACGGATGGCCTCCTTGGCTGGCTCGGTTTGCAGAGCTTCACGCGTGGTCGTTCGCGGCTCTTCGGCCTGTCGCTAGTTTCGAGGAAGAACGCCGTGATGGCGCGGCTGTGCCGCAGTGTTTGGTTGCCCCCTCCCCGTGCCCAGCAGGCGGGCGTGGCGCCCTCAGGCTGGTAGAAGGGTTCTTGCGCTTCCTCTGGCCAATGCACCTAGCGCACCCATTTCGCGGCCGGATTGTCCTCGAATGACGGAGCAGCTTTCAGGCGCTTTCGATCAGGTTCGCGCCTTAGATGCCAGCGGTAATGCCGCTACCCGCTGATGCAGTGGTCCTTGAACTTGGTAAGAAGCAAGCCGGTCTCCGATATACTTTCATTTTCGTGAAATAACGATGTGGCCACTACTCTTAGCGGCTCTCATGACTTTGTATTGCCCATGCCACGACCTTTGCCAGATCCAACGTTGCCATCCCGCGCCACGATCAAGATTTGCTCCCATCTTGGGGATAGGGTGCGCGCGACTCGCGCTGCCCAAGGCCTGCCAATCGATCAGGCCGCGCGGACGTGCGGGGTGTCTGTGGGAATGCTGTCGAAGCTGGAGAACGGAAAGGGTGTTCATCTTGACTATGTCCTCCGCGCTCTAGCTGGTTTGGGTTTGACAATGCTGGTCGTCCCGAAGGATCACGTGCCCCTTCTTGAGCAAGCCGCATCTCATGCAGCGCGCGAGTCTAAGGCGTACGAAGTAGGGCGGCCGAGGGATTTGGAATGGGACTAATTGCCGTCCCGGCACGGCAGCTAGCAAGCGGCAATCGCGAAATGGGACTTTCGCTGCAATGTTAGGTGTGTGGAGAATGTAGGCTTAGCCATTCCCTGCCAGCAGAAGACAATTATCGCAATTAACCGCCAAAATCAGAACCCGTCAGTCAATCCTTCAAGAGGGGCCGTCCCGCTTGGAGGAACTTTTGGCGGCCAACCAGGCATGGCTGACAGTCAATGTCATCAAAGATCCAACAGAATTTGGCTCGCAGGGGCCAATGGAGATGACCTCGGTCGACGGAGCTGAGATGAAGTCGTCCCAATTGCGCGGCGCACCAAAAAAGTGCATTAAGAGTCATAAAGAATTCACAATGACTGCGTAGCATCCGCGGATCGCAACGCCCTGGGCCCTGGCGCCCGCATCTCATGTTTCCTCCAAGTTCCCTCCGTGTCCTGACCGCCGCGTTGATCGGCGCCATGTTGCTGACCGCCTGCGGTGGTGGCGACGATGCCACCACCACATCCGCGCTCGCGCAGCCGCTGTCGATCCCCGCCGCACCCAAGGACCTGGGCTTCGCCGACTCCGCACCGGTGGCCGACCAGGCCGCCGTACTGCCCTTCGTGGACTACGCCTATACGAACCAACGCGGCGACGCGCGCTACGCCACCAAGGAAACCAACGCCGGGGTGCGCGTGTTAAGCGGCTTTCTTGACCTGTGGAAGCCCACTACGCTGATCGTTGATGCCGGCGTCACCGCGGYCGCGAACGGCAGCTTCCCCGCCGTGGTGGCATCCAGCTGGACCGGCATTCCTGGAGACAGTACCGATGGCACCATCCTGAACGCAAGCGTGCTCGGCGCCAACATCCAGTACGTGGCCAATGTGACCGCGCAGCGCACTGCCGCGCAGGAACTGGCCGCGTACCTGGACGATCGGCGCAACAAGGGTTACAGCGTCAGTGACGGCCTGGGCCCGCTGACTGCCACCTGGCAGGCCGCCGCGCAACAGACCACCACCATCACCAGCATCGCTAGCGACGCCACCACCGTGTTGTACAACGACGGCGGCAACAACGTCGGCGTGGGAGGTAGCACCAACACCAGTTTTGGCACCGTGGTGGACTTTGTGAGCAACATCGGCGAGAACGGCTCCACTGAGCCGGCCAAGCGCTTCTACAAATACGCGCGGCCGTGGCGCTGGAGCAGCAGTGTCAACCTCATCCCCGCGCTGGTGCCGGCCAAAAGCGGCACGCCCGCCACCGATGGCGGTTTCACCAGCGGCCACACCGCCGAAGCCGTGCGCGACGCCATCGCCATGGCCTATGCCGTACCGGAGCGCTTCCAGGAAATGGTCACACGCGGACTGGAGCTGGGCGAGAACCGCATTGTCGCTGGCATGCATTCGCCGCTGGACGTGGTCAGTGGCCGCATGCTCGGCCAGGCCACCGCCGCCGCCAGCATCGCCACTGGCGCCAACGCCGCGCGCAAGGCCGCCGCTTATGACCAGGCCCACAGCACGCTGATGGCGGCGGCCAAGGCTGATACCAAGCTGGCCTTCAACGATATCGCGCATTCCGGCACCACGGCCACCGACCGCTTTGCGGACTACGCCACCAACAAGGCCAACTACAACCGCCGCATGACTTTTGGCTTCGCGCAGATCGCCGATACCACCAAGCCAGCGGTGGTCCCCAAGAGCGCCGAGGTGCTGCTGGAAACGCGCCTGCCTTACCTGGATGCCAACCAGCGCCGCGTGGTATTGAAGACCACTGCGATGCCGTCGGGCTATCCGGTGATGGACGACGCCGAGGGCTGGGGACGCATCAACTTGTTCGCCGCGGCAGACGGCTACGGCGCCTTCAACGGCGACGTGGTGGTCAACATGGATGCCTCTCTGGGCGGCTTCAATGCGCTCGACACCTGGCGCAACGACATCGGCGGTGCCGGCAAGCTGAACAAGCAGGGCAGCGGCACGCTGCGCCTGGGCGGCCAGAACAGCTACACCGGCGGCACGCAGGTCGCGGCCGGCACGCTGCAGGCCCTCTCGGCCACGGCCTTCGGCAAGGGCGACGTCTATCTCGGTGGCGGCACCCTGGCTTCCAGCGCCGACGCACAGTTGGTGATCGCCGGCGCCTACACGCAGCTGGCCAACACCACGTTGCAACTGGACGTGGGCAGCGGGGGCGCCGGCCGTCTCGCGGTCAGTGGCATCGCCACCGTGGCGGGCGGCGCGTTGACGGTGAACTTCCGCAGCGGCTTCCGTCCGGCGGCGGGGGACACCATCAGCCTGCTTTCCAGTGCCAGCCTGAAGGGCCAATACACCACCATCTCGGTGCCGGGCTACAAGACCACGGCCATCTACACGCCTACGGGCTTGTCGCTGCGGATCGACGGGACGGCTTGATGTTGTGACAACGAAGAAAGCCACCTTCGTGAACTGCACCCCAAAGGTTGAACGGGTGTCCAGCTCTTGGGGTGCAGTTCATTCGGGCGGCTTTCCTGATTTCCGGTGATGTCCATTGTCGGTGGGTGTCGCCCGTCTCCCAATCGACGAATGGGAGACGGGGCGATGACGAGTCAATCGCCAACCTCAGCCTGGATGACATATTGCCGTGGATACGAATGGCCGGTTGCTGATGGCGAACTTGACGCCGGCGGACATCGCCGACAGTACCGGGGCGTTGGCAGTTCTGGAGGCCCTAAAGAAGCGCGTTTCGTACACCGGCCAAGGCTGTCAACGTCAATCGTCATCGCTTCGGGTCACTGCTTGTCCGGGTACCCGGCCTCGCTAAGCACCGCGAGGAAAGCGCTCTCGTCCAAGGCGCTATCGACCCGAACTTCACGCGCGGGCGGGTCGGTTTCGACGCGGGCTTGCGGATCGACGCTCAGCAGCGCCTTGGTGACGGATTTGGCGCAGCCGCCGCAGGTCATGTTTGGAATGTAGAAACGAAGCATCTTGATCTCCTGGTTGGTTACTCTGTCCGACCAATATGGGGTTTGACAGCGTGGTAAGGTCAAACGCTTTTCAGCGAAATTTTTTTACGTCGATTTCGATGGCGGAATTCTTGCCCCGCGTTTGAGCGAACCCGAGAAGGGATGACCATTGAAGAACGCTGACCTCGGTTGGGTAAGAATGAGGCAAGAAATCTGGTGCGCGCTCATCTCAGCGCGCGAACGAGTCGCCGTGGCGGCGCGATCGCGTGACGAGGCGGGCGCGTTGACCCCAAACCGAGGCGTCCTATGTGGAGCCTGTGAACGCTGTTTGGCCGCGGCAGTCGGCACAGCCAAATCCGTAAGGATCGGGCAATCTGGGCGGTCAGATCCCCAAGGCCTACGCCATAGGTCAGCAGTCGCCGCACGCCTTTGACCAGATGGCGGAGTACTCCGCCAAGCGCTGGGTGCGGCTGCCGTTCAGCGAGCAGGCCATCGCGGCGGACCCGCAGTTGAAGGTAACGCGGCTGAGCCAGTAATCCGGCGGCGTTGGGAGCGGGCCCGCCGGCCCCGCGCTGCCATCGATAGGCGATGGCCGTCCCTCGTCTGTTGACGTAAGACGGCGATACCTGTCCTGTCCGATGGCAGGACAGGCCGCCCAGGAAATCTACATCACCGAGACTGGTTTCGCACTGAACGACCCGCGATTCGGCGCAGGGATGCTTGACGATACGCAACGTGTCGAGCATCTTGGAAGCTACCTTCGCGCCGCGCATGACGCGATAGGCGGGGTGTGCGGCTAAAGGGCCAGTTCTACGGATCTGCCAAGCCGGTGGTGACCCATTTCACACGGATTGTGGCGCAGCAGTACGCGCCGCGCAGGTTCCATGGGCCGCGCACGCACGTGGCCCACGTGTGCACCGCTCTCGCGTCGGAAGCGGCGCCTATCTCACCGGCACCGAACTGCTGGTGGACGGTGGCATCATCGGTGAGTTGGTGTTGCGCGCCAACGCCGGCACGGCTGATGTGCGCTTGCCGCGCATCGGCCAACCCTGGACGACGCGCTACGCACCCAGGCACCCCTCCAACCGCTAGGCCGTGCGCCGCCCAGGCAACAGCCCGGCGTATTCCCGCCCCAGGTACGCCGCCGTATGTTCTAGCAGGAACGCACGGCAACCTTCGCTCGCAGGCATCAGCCGCTTGCTCGCCATGTGCACGATATGCCAGACGCGTTCGATCGGCGTGCCGGACACATCCAGCAGAGCAATCTCCTTGGTGCGCAATTCCAGTGACAGAGTGTGCAGTGACAACAGACTGATGCCCATGCCGGCCATCACGGCCTGCTTGATTGTTTCATTGCTGCCCAGAGTGACCACTTTGGCCGGCGCGAACAAGTGGTGCCTGAACATTTCCTCGGCCACCGTGCGGGTGCCGGAGCCGGGCTCGCGCAGCAGGAAGGTTTCGTGGCGCAGTTCTTGCAGATCGAAGCCCTCTGCCTCGAGCAGTGGATGCCGTGGCGAGGCCACTATCACGTGCGGGTGCGTGGCGATGGGTTCCGAGACGGCAACCAGCTCGCGCGGTGGCCGGCCCATCAGCGCGAGGTCGATTTCGTTGTCCTGCAGCAGGCGCAGCAGCGTCTCGCGGTTGCCTTCGGCGAAGCGAACGTCCACGTTCGGGTAGCGCGCCGAGTAGGCAGCGAGCAGCTTTGGCGCGAAATACTTGGCGGTGCTGATCAGCCCGATCGAGATCGAGCCCTGGTCAATGCCCTTGACGGCCTGCAGCCCGTCCTCGGCGTCTTTCACCTCACCTAGGATGCGCGAGGCGTGATGCAGGAGGCGGTCGCCGGCCTCGGTCAGGGTGAGCTGGCGGCTGACGCGCTCGAACAGCGGCAGCCCGACCACGGACTCGAGCTGCTTGACCTGCATTGAGACCGCCGGCTGGGTCAGGTGCAGTTCCTCGGCCGCCCGCACGAAGCTGGCGTGCCGGGCAACGGTGACGAAGATCTGCAACTGGCGAAGGGTGAGGGAACGGAGGAAGGACATGGCTGGCGTGCAACACCTTAAGGGATCCCTTATATGCTGGCTAAGAATATCTGAATTTACCTTATGGGGATAGCTGGGTATCTTTTCCCTCACGACGCCGCAATGCAGTCAGGCAGCCAAGTCGCCAACCCACGGGAAGGAAACACCATGAACGCACCTGAGACGATCCAAGCCACCGCCAAGCCGCGCAAGCGCTACGACGCCGGCGTGATGAAGTACAAGGAGATGGGCTATTGGGATGAAGGCTACGAGCCCAAGGACACCGATCTGCTCGCACTGTTCCGCATCACGCCGCAGGCGGGCGTGGATCCGGTCGAGGCTGCCGCCGCGGTAGCTGGCGAATCGTCCACCGCTACCTGGACGGTGGTGTGGACCGACCGCCTGACCGCCTGCGATATGTACCGGGCCAAGGCCTATCGCGTGGATCCGGTGCCGAACAATCCCGAGCAGTTTTTCTGCTACGTGGCGTACGACCTGTCGCTGTTCGAGGAAGGCTCGATCGCCAACCTGACCGCCTCCATCATCGGCAACGTGTTCAGCTTCAAGCCGATCAAGGCGGCCCGCCTGGAAGACATGCGTTTCCCAGTGGCCTATGTGAAGACCTTCGCCGGCCCGCCCACCGGCATCATTGTCGAGCGCGAGCGCCTTGACAAGTTCGGCCGCCCGCTGCTGGGCGCCACCACCAAGCCCAAGCTGGGGCTGTCGGGGCGCAACTACGGCCGCGTGGTCTATGAAGGCCTGAAGGGCGGGCTGGATTTCATGAAGGACGACGAGAACATCAATTCGCAACCCTTCATGCACTGGCGTGACCGCTTCCTGTTCGTGATGGATGCGGTCAACAAGGCATCCGCAGCGACCGGCGAGGTCAAGGGCAGCTACCTCAACGTGACCGCCGGCACCATGGAGGAGATGTACCGGCGCGCCGAGTTCGCCAAATCGCTCGGCTCGGTGATCGTCATGATCGACCTGATCGTGGGCTGGACCTGCATCCAGTCGATGAGCAACTGGTGCCGCCAGAACGACATGGTGCTGCACTTGCACCGCGCTGGCCATGGCACCTACACACGCCAGAAAAATCACGGCGTGTCGTTCCGGGTGATCGCCAAATGGCTGCGCCTGGCCGGGGTCGATCATATGCATACGGGCACGGCGGTGGGCAAGCTCGAAGGCGATCCACTCACCGTGCAGGGCTATTACAACGTCTGCCGCGACGCTTATACGAAGACCGACCTGACGCGCGGGCTGTTCTTCGACCAGGACTGGGCCTCGTTGCGCAAGGTGATGCCGGTGGCCTCGGGCGGCATCCACGCAGGCCAGATGCACCAATTGCTCGACCTGTTCGGCGATGACGTCGTGCTGCAGTTCGGTGGCGGCACCATCGGCCACCCGCAAGGCATCCAGGCCGGCGCTACGGCCAATCGCGTGGCGCTGGAAGCGATGGTGCTGGCACGCAACGAAGGGCGCGATATTGCCAACGAGGGACCGGACATCCTGCGCGATGCCGCCAGGTGGTGCTCGCCGCTGCGGGCCGCGCTCGATACCTGGGGCGATATCAGCTTCAACTACACGCCGACCGACACCTCGGATTTCGTGCCCACCGCATCGGTGGCCTGAGCGCGCCGCGCGCCCTGATCGAGACCATCCGATACCAACGAACCAGAGACGAGGACATCATGCGCATTACGCAAGGCACTTTCTCCTTCCTGCCTGAGCTCACCGACGCACAGATCACCAGCCAGGTCGAGTACTGCCTGGGCAAAGGCTGGGCCGTCGGCATCGAATACACCGACGACCCGCATCCGCGCAACACGTACTGGGAGATGTTCGGCCTGCCGATGTTCGACCTGCGCGATGCCGCCGGCATCCTGCTGGAGGTCAACAACGCGCGCAAGACGTTCCCCAACCACTATATCCGCGTGATGGCCTTCGACGCGACCCATACGGTGGAGTCGGTGGTGATGTCGTTCATCGTCAACCGTCCCGCGGACGAGCCGGGCTTCCGCCTGGTGCGTCAGGAAGAGCCGGGCCGCACGGTGCGCTATTCGATCGAAAGCTACGCCGTGCAGGCTCGCCCCGAAGGCAGCCGTTATTAAGCCAGCCGACCTTTCGCCGACATTCAGGGAGGACGCCATGTCCGCGCCAGAATCCCCCTCGCACCTGCAGCCGCCCGGCACGCTGGCGGACCTGCTTGCCAGCTCGGGCATCGCCGGCTTGCTGGACCAGCTTGACCGCCAGCTGATCGGGCTGGCGCCGGTGAAATCGCGTATCCGCGATATCGCGGCGCTGCTGCTGGTTGACAAGCTGCGGGCGGCGCGCGGGTTCAGCGCCGGCGCGCCCAGCCTGCACATGTGCTTCACCGGCAATCCCGGCACCGGCAAGACCACCGTGGCCATGCGCATGGCGCAGATACTCCATCAGCTCGGCTATGTGCGCCGGGGACACCTGGTGGCAGTCACGCGCGATGACCTGGTCGGCCAGTACATTGGCCACACCGCGCCCAAGACCAAGGAAATCCTGAAGAAGGCGATGGGCGGCGTGCTGTTTATCGACGAGGCCTACTACCTCTACCGGCCCGAGAACGAGCGCGACTACGGCCAGGAAGCCATCGAGATCCTGCTGCAGGTGATGGAGAACAACCGGGACGACCTGGTGGTGATCCTGGCCGGCTACAAGGACCGCATGGACCGGTTTTTCGAATCCAATCCGGGCATGTCCTCGCGCATTGCCCATCACATCGATTTTCCCGACTACCAGGTCGACGAACTGGGCCAGATCGCGGACCTGATGCTGGATGCGATGCAGTACCGCTTCGACGCGCAGAGCCGTGCCGTCTTTGCCGACTACCTGGTGCGCCGCATGGCGCAGCCGCACTTTGCCAATGCCCGCAGCGTGCGCAACGCGCTCGACCGCGCGCGGCTGCGCCACGCTTCGCGCCTGCTGCGCGACCCCGGCGCGGTCGCCGACGACCTGGCGCTGACCACCATTACCGCCCCCGATCTGCTCGCCAGCCGCGTGTTCGCGCCGGCACCCGACAAGGAGTGAGCCATGCAAGCCCTGATCTTCGATGTCGACGGCAGCCTGGCCGATACGGAGTCCGCCCATCTCCATGCCTTCAATGCCGCGTTTGCCGAGGTCGGCCTCGACTGGTGCTGGGATGCGGCGCTCTACACGCGCCTGCTCAAGGTGGCCGGCGGCAAGGAGCGGCTGCTGCATTACTGGCGCATGGTGGATCCGGAGGAAGCCCGCGGCAGCAAGGTGGCTGAAACCATCGCGGCGGTGCACGCCATCAAGACCCGCCACTATGCCGAGCGCGTCGGCGGCGGCGCGCTGCCGCTGCGCCCCGGCATTGCGCGGTTGATCGAGGAGGCCGGCCAGTCCGGCACGCCCATCGCGATCGCCACCACCACCACGCCGGCCAACCTCGACGCGCTGCTGCGCGCGCCGCTGGGCGCGGGCTGGCGCCAGCACTTTGCCGCCATCTGCGACGCCGGCACCACCGCGGTAAAAAAGCCCGCGCCGGATGTCTACCTGGCGGTGCTGGCGCGGCTCGCCCTGGAAGCGGCCGACTGCCTGGCGCTGGAGGATTCCGAGAACGGCTTGCGCGCCGCGCAGGCGGCCGGCATTCCCACTGTGATCACGCCAACCGCCTATACCGCGCAGGAGCGCTTCGATGGCGCGCTGCTGGTGCTGCCGCATCTTGGTGATCCCGGCGAGCCGATGCCACAGCCCCTGCCGGGCGCTGACCACCGCTGGGCCGATCTGGCTGCGCTGCGCCGCTGGCATCGCGGCACCTTGTTCGAGGCTGCCTGATATGCGTACCCATGACCATGAAGGCGATGAAGGCGGAAAGAGCCGGACGATTCGCCTTGCGCCCTCCATCCTGTCCGCCGATTTCGCGCGACTGGGCGAGGAAGTGCGCGCGATCGAGGCAGCGGGTGCCGACCTGGTGCACTTCGACGTGATGGACAACCACTATGTGCCCAACCTGACCATCGGCCCCCTGGTGTGCGAGGCGATCCGCCCGCATGTCTCCATCCCCATCGACGTGCACCTGATGGTGGAGCCGGTCGATGCGCTGATCCCGATGTTCGCCAAGGCTGGCGCCTCGATCATCACCTTTCATCCGGAAGCGAGCCGTCATGTCGACCGCACGATCGGGCTGATTCGCGAGCACGGCTGCAAGGCCGGCCTGGTGTTCAATCCGGCCACGCCGCTGGACTACCTGGCCCACACGCTGGACCAGCTCGACATGGTGTTGCTGATGAGCGTGAATCCGGGCTTCGGCGGACAGCAGTTCATTCCAGGCACGCTCGCCAAGCTGCGCGAGGCGCGCGCCCGCATCGACCGGCACGTCAAGGCCGGCGGCCGGCCCGTCTGGCTGGAGGTCGACGGCGGCGTGAAGCGCGACAACATTGCCGACATCGCCCGTGCGGGCGCGGATACCTTCGTCGCCGGCAGCGCGGTATTCGGCGCGCCGGATCCGGACGGCGGCTATCGCGCCATTCTTCGGCATTTGCGCGAAGCCGCGCTGGCTTAGCGCGGCCCCGGCACGCAATGCAAAGACCGATAAAAAGAGGAGACCTGCCATGCCACAGCAAAACCAGCCACACCGAATGACCTTGACGCAGTTCCTGATTGAGGAGCGCCGCCGCTACCCGCAGGCCAGCGGCGGCTTCAATGGCCTGATACTCAACGTCGCCATGGCCTGCAAGGAGATCGCGCGCGCCGTCGCGCTTGGCGCGCTGGGCGGCCTGCATGGCAGCGCCGATGGCGCCGTCAACGTACAGGGCGAGACGCAGCAAAAGCTCGATGTGCTGAGCAATGCTGCCTTCCTGCGCGTCAACGAGTGGGGGGGCTACCTGGCCGGCATGGCGTCGGAGGAAATGGAGACGCCTTACCAGATCCCGTCGCAGTATCCGCGCGGCAAGTACCTGCTGGTGTTCGATCCGCTCGACGGCTCATCCAATATCGATGTCAACGTCTCGGTGGGCAGCATCTTCTCCGTGCTGCGCGCGCCGGAGGGCGTGGATGCGGTGGCCGAGCAGCATTTCCTGCAACCCGGCACGGCCCAGGTCGCGGCCGGCTACGCCATCTATGGTCCCACCACCATGCTGGTGCTCACCGTGGGCAATGGCGTCAACGGCTTCACGCTGGATCCCAACCTGGGCGAGTTCTTCCTCACCCACGCCAACCTGATGGTGCCGCCGGACACGCACGAGTTCGCCATCAATACCTCCAACAGCCGCTTCTGGGAGGCGCCGGTGCGGCAGTACATCGCCGAGTGCGTGGCGGGCAGGACCGGGCCGCGCGGCAAGGATTTCAACATGCGCTGGATTGCCTCGATGGTGGCCGAGGCGCACCGCATCCTGATGCGCGGCGGCGTCTTCATGTATCCACGCGACAGCAAGGACCCGGCCAAGGCCGGTCGCCTGCGCCTGCTGTACGAGGCCAACCCCATCGCGTTCCTGATGGAGCAGGCGGGCGGGCGCGCCAGCACCGGTCGGCAGCCGTTGATGTCGGTCCAGCCGGGCGCGCTGCACCAGCGCATCGGCGTGGTTTTCGGCTCGCGCAACGAGGTGGAGCGGATCGAGCGCTATCACAGCGATCCGCCCGGCGCCGAGCTTCCTAATCCCCTGTTCAACGAACGCAGCCTGTTCCGCGTCCCCGCCTGAGGTGCATGCTCATGTCCGAACGCTATCCCATCATCGCCATTACCGGTTCCTCCGGCGCCGGCACCACCTCCGTCACCCGCACCTTCGAGAACATCTTTCGCCGCGAAGGCGTGAAATCCGTGGTGATCGAGGGCGACAGCTTCCACCGCTACAACCGCGCCGAGATGAAGGTCCGGATGACCGAGGCGGAGCAGAGCGGCAATATGAACTTCAGCCACTTCGGCCCCGGCACCAACCTCTTTGGTGAGCTGGAAAACCTGTTCCGCACCTATGCGGAGTCCGGCACCGGCATGCGGCGCCGCTACCTGCACAACGCCGAGGAGGCTGCCGCCTGCCAGCAGGAACCGGGCACCTTTACCGCCTGGGAGCCGCTGCCGGATGACGCCGAGCTGCTGTTCTACGAGGGCCTGCACGGCGGCGTGGTGACCGACGAGGTCAATGTGGCCCGCTATCCCGACCTGCTGATCGGCGTGGTGCCGGTGATCAACCTGGAATGGATCCAGAAGCTGTGGCGCGACCAGAAGCAGCGTGGCTACTCGAGCGAGGCGGTGACCGACACCATCCTGCGGCGCATGCCGGACTACGTGAATTACATCTGCCCGCAATTCTCGCGTACCCACGTGAATTTCCAGCGCGTGCCGTGCGTGGATACCTCCAACCCGTTTATCGCCCGCGAGATTCCGGCGCCGGACGAAAGCATGGTGGTGATCCGCTTCGCCAACCCCAAGGGCATCGACTTCCAGTACCTGCTGAGCATGGTGCACGACTCCTTCATGTCGCGCGCCAATACCATCGTGGTTCCCGGCGGCAAGATGGAACTCGCCATGCAGCTGATCTTCACCCCCTTCGTGCTGCGCATGATGGAGCGCCGCCAGCGCGCCGACGAGTAAGGAGTCAAGCCATGAACGCACCAGAACGTATCGATCCGGCGGCGCGCTGCGCCCACGCGCTACGCTTTCTCGCGGCCGACGCGGTGGAGCAGGCCAGGTCTGGCCATCCGGGAGCGCCCATGGGCATGGCCGAGATGGCCGAAGTGCTGTGGCGGCATCACCTGCGCCATAACCCCGCCAACCCGGCATGGCCCGACCGTGACCGCTTCGTGCTCTCCAACGGCCATGCCTCCATGCTGCTGTACGGGTTGCTCCACCTGAGCGGCTACGCGCTGCCGATGGCGCAGCTGCGCCAGTTTCGCCAGTTGCATTCGGCCACGCCGGGGCATCCGGAAGTCGGCCACACGCCGGGCATCGAGACCACCACCGGCCCGCTCGGGCAGGGTCTGGCCAACGCGGTTGGCATGGCGCTGTCGGAGAGGCTGCTGGCCGCGCACTTCAATCGGCCGGGCCATGCCATCGTGGATCACCACACCTATGTGTTCCTCGGTGATGGCTGCCTGATGGAGGGCATCAGCCACGAAGCCTGTTCGTTGGCGGGGACGCTGCGGCTCGGCAAGCTGATCTGCCTGTACGACGACAACGGCATCTCCATCGACGGCGAGGTGTCGGGCTGGTTTGCCGACGACACGCCGCGGCGCTTCGAAGCCTACGGCTGGCATGTGATCCCGAACGTCGATGGCCATGATGCCCGCGCCATCGATGGGGCCATCCGCCAGGCCAAGGCGCAGGGCGAGCGTCCAACGCTGATCTGCTGCAAGACGGTGATCGGCAAGGGCGCGCCGGCCAAGGCCGGCGGGCACGACGTGCATGGCGCGCCGCTGGGCGCGCAGGAGATCGCCGCCATGCGCGAAACGCTCGCCTGGGAGGCCGAGCCCTTCACGGTGCCACCCGACGTGGCGGCCGCCTGGGACGCGCGTGCGCTGGGCGCCGAGCGCGAGGCGGACTGGAACGCACGTTTCGCCTGGTACAGCATGGCGTATCCGGAGCTGGCCACGGAGTTCCTGCGCCGCGACCGGGGCAGGTTGCCGGAAGGATTCGAGGCCGGGTTGATGGCCTTGCTGGAGACACCATCGGCCCTGCACGGCAAGATCGCCACGCGCAAGGCATCGCAACTCACGCTGGAAGCGCTGAGCGCCGCCTTGCCCGAGCTGCTGGGCGGCTCGGCCGACCTGACTGGCTCCAACCTGACCGACGTGAAGGCCTCGGTGTGGGTCAACCACGCCGGGCAGGGCAACTACGTCAGCTACGGCGTGCGCGAGTTCGGCATGGCAGCGGTCATGAACGGCATGGCCCTGCACGGCGGGTTGATTCCGTACGGTGGCACGTTCATGGTGTTCTCCGACTATTCCCGAAACGCCATCCGCATGGCCGCGCTGATGCGGCAACGCGTGATCCATGTGCTCACCCATGACTCGATCGGTCTGGGCGAGGACGGTCCCACCCACCAGCCGGTCGAGCACGCGGCCAGCTTGCGGCTGATCCCGAACAACCAGGTCTGGCGCCCTTGCGACGGCGTGGAAACCGCGCTGGCCTGGCTGGACGCGGTGCAGCGCGGCGACGGGCCGAGCTGCCTGCTGCTGTCGCGCCAGGCGCTGACGCCGTTCACGCGTGATGGCGGGCAACTTGCCGGCATCCGGCGCGGCGGCTATGTGCTGCAAGACGCGCAGGCGCCTCAGGCGGTGCTGATCGCTACCGGTTCGGAAGTGGAGATCGCGGTGCGTGCCGCTGCCCACCTGGCCGAGGAAGGGATCCACACGCGCGTGGTGTCGATGCCCTGCGTGGAGCGCTTTCAGGCGCAGGATGCGGCCTACCGGGAAGCGGTACTGCCGCCCGGTGTGCCGCGCATCAGCGTGGAGGCCGGCGTCACCTGGTTCTGGCGCGCGGTAGTGGGCGAGCAGGGCGCCACGGTGGGAATCGATACCTTCGGTGCCTCGGCACCAGCCGAAGCGCTGTACCAGCACTTCGGCCTGACGCCGGCGCGGGTCGCGGATACCGCGCGTTCTCTGCTGGGGAGGCCGTGATGCGCATCGCAGCGGACATGCCTTACACCGCGGTGCTGGTCGACCTCGACGGCACCCTGATTGATACGGCGCACGACATCGTGGAGGCTGCCAACCGCATGCTGGACGAACTGGGCCGCGCGCCATTGCCCTTTGACATCATCAGCGGCTTTATTGGCAAGGGTGTGCCCAACCTGGTGCGGCGCGTGCTGGAGACCGCGCCAAGCGGCGATCGGGATGGCGCTGATTCCGCCGAGGCGGTGTTCCACCGCCACTACGCAGAAGTCAACGGGCACCTTGGCCGCGTTTTCCCCGGCGTGCAGGCCGGGCTGGAGGCCTTGCAGCAACAGGGCTACCGGCTCGCGTGCGTGACCAACAAGCCCAGAGCGCTGGCAGCGCCACTGCTGGCCGTGACCGGGCTGGCCAGGTACCTGGAGGTTCTGGTCGGCGGCGACTCGATCGCGCGGATGAAGCCGGACCCCGAGCCGCTGCGCCATGCTTGCCGGCTGCTGCAGGCGGATGAGCGGCGCAGCGTGCTGGTCGGCGATTCGGCGGTTGACGTGGCCGCGGCGCGCGCCGCAGGCATGCCGGTCTTCCTGGTGCGGTACGGCTATGCCGGCCCCGGCGGCGTTGCCGCGTTGGGTGGCGATGCGGTGATCGATTCGCTGGAAGACCTGCCGGCACTGCTTGCGCCTGCGTGCCGGATGCTGGCCTGAGTCGGGCAGGCAGAGCGAAGCAGAGCAACGATAGATCAAGCCACGCAGAAGCCAGATAGCGACACGCCAACCCTCTCCGCCAGGACCCCGCGGTGACGATCCCCGCGGACGTGGTGTGTGCCAAGGCGTTCAGCGCCAGCGTCAAGTACGGTATCGCGGAGCAGGTCGGCTATATCTCGACAGGTGGCGGCGCCTTCCTCGAATTCCTGGAGGGCAAGACACTGCCGGCCTTCGAGGTGCTGGAGCAGCGGGCTGCCGCCTGACGGGCGCCCTTGTCATACCGAATTTGCGAATTCGCCAAATCAGCGTCAACCCACGGAGTTCCATCATGTCACTCGTATCCCTGCGCCAGTTGCTGGACCACGCGGGAGAGTTCGGCTACGGCGTGCCGGCTTTCAACGTCAATAACCTCGAACAGATCCACGCCATCATGGAAGCCGCCGAGGAGAGCGGCAGCCCGGTCATCCTGCAGGCCTCGGCCGGCGCGCGCAAATATGCCGGCGAGGCCTACCTGCGCCATATGGTGCTGGCTGCGGCGGAGACGCATCCGGATATTCCCATCGTGCTGCACCAGGATCACGGCGCCAGCCCGGCGGTGTGCCAGGCCTCGATCCGCTCGGGCTTTACCAGCGTGATGATGGACGGTTCGCTGCGCGAAGACATGAAGACGCCGTCGGACTACGCTTACAACGTCGACGTGACCCGCCGCGTCTGCGAGATGGCGCACGCGGTAGGAGTCTCGGTCGAGGGCGAACTGGGTTGCCTGGGCTCGCTCGAAACCGGGCAAGCCGGCGAGGAGGATGGCGTTGGTGCCGCTGGCATCCTGTCGCACGACATGATGCTGACCGACCCGGACCAGGCGCGCGACTTCGTCGCCCGCACCGGCGTGGATGCGCTGGCCATCGCCATTGGCACCAGCCACGGCGCCTACAAATTTTCGCGCAAGCCGACCGGCGACATCCTGGCGATGGACCGCATCCGCGAGATCCATCAGAAGATTCCCGACACCCACCTGGTCATGCATGGTTCCAGTTCGGTGCCGCAGGAGTGGCTGGAGATCATTCGCCAGTACGGTGGCGAGATCAAGGAGACCTATGGCGTGCCGGTCGAGGAAATCCTGCGCGGCATCAAGACCGGTGTGCGCAAGGTGAATATCGATACCGATATCCGCCTGGCAATGACCGGCGCCATCCGCAAGTCCCTCGCCGACGACCGCAGCGAGTTCGATCCGCGCAGGGCATTGCTGGCTGCCAAGAAGGGCGCCAAGAGCGTGGTGCGGTTGCGCTTCGAGGCGTTCGGCTGCGCCGGACAGGCATCGAAGATCAAACCGGTGCCGCTGGAAAAGCTGGTGCCGCGCTACCGCTAGGCGAGGCGAGCCGTCCCGCGTGCCCGGCAACGCGCCAGACCATCCCCGCACTATGGAGCGCGGGCGCGGGTCTGGCGCTCTGTCGTGTTGCACGGATCGATGTTCCGCGCGGGACAGCTTGTGCGCCATGCCTGTCGCAGACTGTCACCATGGCGGAGGTGCCGGCACCCCGCCTTGGGCCGCGCCGCGCTGGCACGGAACGTGAATGTGCCAAGGCGGATTCATCAGCCTTGGAGTGGCGGCTATGTGGGTAGTAAAACTCGGCGGCAGCCTTGGCCGCGACCCGTTGTTGCGCGAGTGGCTGCAGGAGCTGAGTGAGCTCGGCGGCGGCCGCATCGTGGTGGTGCCGGGAGGCGGCGGCTTCGCGGGGCAGGTGCGCGAGTACCGGGCGCAGTGGGCGTTCGACCATGTGGTGGCGCACAATATGGCGGTGCTGGCCATGGCCCAGTACGGGCTGATGATGCAGGGCATGTGCCCGGGCATGTCGCTGGCGGTGCACGAGAAAGACATCCAGGGCGTGCTGCGCAACGCCGGCGTGGCCGTGTGGGCACCGTTTTCGCTGTTGCGCGAGCAGGCCGACGAGATGACGCACCCAGGCGTCGGTTCGGACAGCATGGCCGCGTGGCTGTCGAACCGCCTCAACGCCGAGATGCTGCTGCTGGTCAAATCCACGCCGGCCGATGCCGGCCAGCCGGTGGAGCAATATGCCGCACAAGGGCTGGTGGACCGGCGCTTCGCGCATTTCACGCGTGGCGCGCCATATCCTATCGAATTTCTGCACAAGAGCGAGCTGGCGCGCATGCGCGAACTGCTGCTGCATCCGGCTGCCGGCTGACGGCTATTGGCGCCTGGCTACCGGCTACGGTGTGCGATGCTTGATGCGCAGGCCGGCCGCGGTCGGCCTGCGCATGTCCGCCGATCAGCTATGCGCAGCGAAAGGATGCGCTGAACTCTGCTTCTTGGCTACCACTTCGGCGGCGCTCGGCCAGCCCCCCACGGCGCGCTGGATCGCTTCGCGCGTGGCCTGGTAGTTGTAGTCCTGGATCTTGGTGTCGTCCTCGGCCTGCCAGTGGATGAACACGCCCACGCTGATAAACAGGTCGTCGGCTTCGGCGGCGGGAATGGTGCCGTCTTCCACGCTATCCGCCACCGCCATGGCAACGCCGCGCTGGGCCGGGCCGAACATCTGCACGGCCTGCTTGGCGCCCTTGATGGTGACCTTGTTGAACAGCACGGTATTGGGCTTGGCCTGCAGGTTCGGCGCCACCACGGCGAGCAACGAGGTGAAGCCGTCCTTGTTGTTGGTCAGCGCGTTGCAGAAGGCGGTCTCGGCAGCCGAGCCGCGCGGCCCAAGGATCAGGTCGATATGCGCGACCTCGTTGCCGTCGCCGACCAGCGATTCGCCAACACGAACACGATCGATTTTTGCCATTTGCGAGTCTCCCGGATAGAGGATGTTCAGGAAAAGAAAAGAAGGCGCAATGTGTCCCCCCGGGCTTTACCTAACACGTTCCATGCCAAGCCTGGGCACGGCGTGAAAGGCGGGTAGGAAGGACAGGGTCCGAGAGCGATAGGGGCTGCGATCATTGCGCCGGCGGCGGTGAGAGCGGCGCAGATGGATGACCGTCGCTCAGGCGTCTGTGCCAGACGCGTGCCTGAAGGGTGACACTCTGTGCGAACGGCGAGAGGCGCGCAAGCGGGTGGAGACCGAGCATGCTTGCGCACCTGGCAGGCGCGCGGGCTTGCGTGCGGCAGCACTCGGTGACCCGATCGGGTTGGGAGGCCGGCGAGGGCTGGCTAAGCGTGCTGGTGCAGGCTGTGAGGGCCGCCGTTGAGCGCTGCGGGGACGCCGCTGGTGCGATGGCGTTCATCGTGGCGCGCCTTCAGCAAGGACTGGATCTGCGCGCTGCGCCGGCGCAGTTCGATTTCGGTTGCGGCCTCCGTCAGGCCGGCGGCGGAGACCGAGCAGAAGGGGTGGCCGGCAGCCACATAGCTGCCGGGAACGGGAATGTCGTGGCACCAGCCAGTGCGCATCAGCGCGACAGTGAGCGCGGCGTTGATCTGCGCGGGGTCTTGCGCAAAGACATGCTGGAAGCCGCGCACGCCGGTCTGCCGCGCCGCCGGTGGCTCGGGCGTTTCGCCGCGGCAGGCCTGCAGGTGCGCGTGCATCAGGCCAAGCGGATAGGCGTTGGTATAGAGCGCCATGCTGGCCGGCGGCCGCGGGTTCACTTCAAGCACCATGATGTCCGGCGCGTCGAACAGGAAGTCGATGCTGTTCAGGCCCACCAGGCTGGTTTCGCGCGCGATGCATTGGATGATCTCGACGAGACGCGCGGTGGTGCTTGCCGGCAGCATCGCTGGGCCTGCAGCGCCGTGGAACAGATAGGGGCAGTCGTGGTGCGAGCCGATGCGCTGCAGGCTGATGCCGACCAGGTGGACGCCGCGGCGGTGAGCAACAAATAGCGCGGACATCGGCAGGCCGGGTCCTTGCCGCTGGAAGTACCGAGTGCCGTCGGCGGCGTCGGCAGCGTTGGCATCTGCGCTGGCCAGCTGGCGGATATGCGAGCCGCCGGTGCCGCCGACAGCTTTGCACAGCCAGCCTGCCGGCTCGCGCGGCATCTCCATGGTGGTTTCCGGATGCGGAATGCCGAGCGCGGCCAGCAACCGGAAGAAGGCGCCGGGCTGCTTGACGCCGCGCACGGTGGCGGCACTGTTGCCGAGCAGCGGCACCAGCGCGTGGCCGGCGTCGAGCAGATCGGGTCGTTGTTCGAAGCCGCTACCGGCAACCCAGCCAAACGGATGCACGGTGTCGCGCAAGCGGCGCAGCGCGGCGAGCACGTGCTCGCCGTCGAGCGCCATCGACCCGGTGGCGCCGATCGGCTCCCAGCGCTGCGCGACATGCCGCGTGTCGGCATCGCCGAACAGGTCCAGTGCGGCCACGCGCAAGCCGGCTTGCGCTGCGGACTCGGCCATCATCCGCGATGACAGGGCGGCGACGATGAGGGTCTGGGAGGGCATGGTGGGTCAGGGTGGTTCGGTGGGCATTTCGCGCGCGGGGTCCGGCATATCGGCTGCGATGCCGGCGTCGGTGCCAGCGTCGATGTGGCGCTCGCATTCGCTACAAAAAGCAATCGGCATACCAAGCGAGCCACGCGCGTGGGATCGGGGGAGAATCGGGCCTGTTGCAAGCGTCGGGGCCTTGCACTGTCACGGCCATTGTTCCGCTTTTCGCACAGGCTGTCCCGCGTCCGGCGACGCCATTGGACAAGGGCGTGATCAGCAGGATAGGTAAGGGGCGCGAGGGGCTGCCAGCCCCCTCGGTGTGGCACGCAGGGCGGCGCCGCTACGATTGCTCGGACGTCTCGGCCTGCGCCAGGTTGATATGCAGCCGATGTATCTTGCGGTACAGCGTGTTCCGGCTGATGGAGAGCGAGCGGGCTACGGTGCTGACATTCCAGCGGTGCTTGTGGAGCAGGCCAAGGATGGTGTCGCGTTCGTTCAGTTGGATGGCATTGAACTGCGCCAGCGCCTTGGCTTCATCGTCTGGCATATTGGGCTGCGCCGCCATGGCCGGCTCGCGGGGCGCGCCGGCTTCCCCCGCGCCTTGCACGATTTCCGCCGGCAGGTGCTGGCAAGCGATGGTGTCGCCGTCGCACAGTGCCAGGGCGGTGCGCAGCACATGGCGCAACTGCCGGAGATTGCCGGGCCAGGGGTAGCGCAGCAGCGCCTGCACGGCGTCCGGCGCCAGCGTCGGTGCCTGGTCCGGCTCCGCCTCCTCGGCGAGGATGTGCTGCATCAGCGTGAGCCGGTCGGTGCGCTCGCGCAGCGGCGGCAGGCGCAACTCGATGCCGTTGAGCCGGTAGAACAAGTCTTCGCGGAACTGGCCGCTCTGCACCAGTTCGGCCAGGTTGCGGTGGCTGGCGCTGACCAGCTGGAAGTCGACCTTGACCACCGCCTCCGAGCCGAGCGGCGAGACCTGACGTTCTTCCAGGACGCGCAGCAGGCGGGACTGCAACGTCATGGGCATGTCGCCGATCTCGTCCAGGAACAGCGTGCCGCCGTTGGCCTGGATGATCTTGCCGCGCCGGCCTTCGCGCTGGGCGCCGGTAAACGCGCCGGCGCGGTAGCCGAATAATTCGCTTTCGATCAGGTTCTCCGGCAGCGAGGCACAGTTGATGGCGACAAAGGCGCGCTCACGCGCCGGGCTCATCTGGTGCAGGGCATTGGCGAAGACCTCCTTGCCGCTGCCGGTCTCCCCGTGCAGCAGGATGGGGATGCGCCGGGTGATCACGCGCTGCGCCAGCCGGACCTGCGCTTCCATCTGCGGGTCGCCAAAGGCCAGTCTGGTGGACGGTGCCACCGTGGCCGGGGCACGCGGGACAGCCGTCGGGGGTTCCACGCTGGCCGCTCGCGGCGCGGCTTGGGTGTTGGCCGCTCTCGCGCCGCCAATGGTGCCGCCGCTGGTGCCGAGGTTCGGCTGCTGGGCCACCATGAAGAAGCGGTTCGACGCGCTCGCGCGATAGACCGGCACCGGATGGAAGGAGTTGCGCGCGCACCGCGCCAGGATTTCGTCGAGCGAGGTCTTGAACAATTCGTCGATCTGTTTGCCGAGCAGGGCAGACAGCGAGCGAAAATCCAGCTGGAACAGCGCGCTGCGATTGGCTGCCAGCACCCTGCCGCTGTCGTCGATCGCGAGCTTGCCTTCGTGCAGCGTGTTGACGAGTTCGGGGCGGCTGTGGAAATGGATCTGGTGCGCGTGCTTGAACCGCTCGTCCATCAAGCGGTTTTCAATCATCTGGCGGGACATGCCGACCAGCACCAGCGAATGCTGCTGCAGCAGCGGCGAGCGGCTGGTGACGTCGAGCACGGCGGTCAGTTCGCCGCGATCGTTGAAGATCGGCGAGGCCGAGCACGTCAGCGAGGTGTACTGCGCGAAATAGTGTTCATTCTGACGCACCGCAACAGGCTCGGCTTCGATCAGGCAGGTGCCCATGCCGTTAGTGCCGGCCTCGCGCTCGCTCCAGACCGCGCCGGTGCGCAAACCCAGGGGTTCCACGTCCTGCGAGAAACCGACCGACGACACCATATGCACGATGACGCCATCCATATCGGTCAGCACCACGGCCAGCTCGGGATCGGCGAGCTGCTGGTAGAGCGTGGTCATCTCCAGCTTGGCGCAGGCGATCAGGTCGCTCATGCGGTCGCGCCGCTCGTTGAACTCCGGCTGGGTCAGGATCGGAGGCATGCGCTGCTGCGCAGGGTCCAGCTGGAAGTCCCGCAGGCAGCGCGCCCAGGAGCGTGTCACCACCGAGCTGTTCTGCGTGCCGCATAACTGTCCGTTGACGACATTGAGAATCTGCGCGACGTGGTGACTGGCGGACTGAAGTGTTGTCACCGAGCTCCTCCTTTTAGCCTGCGGGCTCTTTTGTGCGGTGCAATCTGGCGTGGCGCGAACTGTTGCTATGCAATAGCCGCAGTGCAATCGCTGCGATGCAATAAAGAAACCGGCGCCTGTAGTTATGCGGATGGAAGCCGATCTTGTGTAACGAGGTGACACTATAGGCCGGACTTCCGATCGCATCAACGGGGCGGAAACCCTCAGGTTTCCCGGCGGCGCCGAATTCAGCGCGCGGCCCGCGTCGCCAGCGAAACACCGCAGGCGCGCAGCGCATCGTCCTGGATGCCGCGATAGCGCTTGGCGGCGTGCTTGCCGTATTCCGGATCGCGGAATATCGCGCCGCCTTCGCCGCCAAGCGTGGCGTACTTGGCGAAGGTAGACGATTCGACATACTCGTCATATGGCAGTTGCGCCGCGATCCGGTCGATCGCGCACGAACACTTGTGCAGGTACACGTAGGCACCGCCGTTTCTTGCCATGCACTCGCCCACATATTCGACGCGGGCGGTAGTGGGGTAGTTGTTGGCAGGCAGGTCTTGAGCGGTTTGCGCGTCGGCGGGAGCCATGGACAATGCCGCCAGCACGCAGGCAAGCTGCCGGAGGCCGAAGATGGAGGGCTGCATGCGGGGGTCTCCTCGTAGTGTGCGCTTTCTGTGGAACGTCTTGTGCAATCTTGTCCCAATAACGATGCAAGTCGCGCGCCATCCCGCCACGGTGCCGCGCGAACCCGCTACGCCGTCTTTCTGGTCCAGTTCTGACACATATTGTCCCGGCCTCGCACCCCCGCCTGGAACGAATGCGAGCGCTTCGTGCCGGCCGGGCGACGCAGCGTGATTGCCTGCCGGGCACGAAGCGCTCAAGACCCACCGCACACTCGCCATGCAAGCGGCGACTGCGCGGCTCGGGCATGGATCGTGCAGAAGCCTGCGCGGCACCTTTCCGACGGCTGCCAGGTTCGCAACCCGCGCAATCAGTTTTAGTTGAGGAGCCGGAGGCGGCGCGCAGGAAGCGGGATCCAGACTTTGTCACGTAAAGAAAGACGGAGGAGACATGAAATTCCGGACCATGATGGTGGGGATGGCGATGCTTGCCACAGCCACCGCGTCATTTACCGCACGCGCGGATGCCGAGCTGGACAAGCTGGTGGCCAATCCGGCCAATTGGGCAGCACAGGCTGGCGACTATGCCAACCATCGTTACAGCGAGCTCAAGCAGGTCAACGCCGGCAACGTGAAAAACCTGCAGGTTGCGTGGACGGTGTCCACCGGCGTGCTGCGAGGCCACGAAGGCTCGCCGCTGGTGATCGGCGACACGATGTTCATCCACTCGCCGTTTCCGAACAAGGTGATCGCGATCAACCTGAAGGACCAGTCTTTCAAGTGGAAGTACGAGCCCAAGCAGGAAAACAACGTGGTGCCGGTGATGTGCTGCGACACCGTCAACCGCGGCCTGGCCTACGGCGATGGCAAGATCCTGCTGCAGCAGGCCGACACCACCCTGGTGGCGCTCGATGCGAAGACCGGCAAGGTCATGTGGACCGTCAAGAACGGCGATCCCAAGGTCGGTGAGACCAATACCAACGCCCCGCACGTCTTCAAGGACAAAGTCATCACCGGCATCTCCGGCGGCGAATTCGGCGTGCGCGGCCGCCTGCTCGCCTATGACCTGAAGACGGGCAAGAAGATCTGGACCGCTTTTAGCACCGGCCCCGACAACGAGCTGCTGTTCGATCCTGCAACCACCATGACCTGGACCGACGGCAAGATGGCGCCGGTCGGCAAGGACTCCTCGGTCAAGACCTGGAAGGGCGACCAGTGGAAGCTGGGCGGCGGCACCACCTGGGGCTGGTATGCCTACGATCCGAAGCTGAACCTGGTCTACTACGGCAGCGGCAACCCGGGCACGTGGAATCCGGCGCAGCGCCCGGGCGACAACAAGTGGTCGATGACGCTGTTCGCGCGGGACCTGGATACCGGCAAGGCCAAGTGGGTCTACCAGATGACGCCGCACGACGAGTGGGACTACGACGGCGTCAACGAGAACGTGCTGGCCGACCTGGACATCAAGGGCAAGAAGGTACCCACGCTGGTGCACCTGGACCGCAACGGTTTCGGCTACACGCTCAACCGCGAGACCGGCGAATTGCTGGTGGCGGAGAAATACGACCCGACCATCAACTGGGCATCCAAGATCGACATGAAGAGCGGGCGCCCCATCGTCAACGCCAAGTACTCGCCCGCCACCACGGGCCCGGATGTCGACGTCAAAGGCATCTGCCCGTCGGCGCTCGGCACCAAGGACCAGCAGCCGATGAGCTACGATCGCAAGTCGGGCATTTTCCTGGTGCCGACCAACCACGTCTGCATGGACTATGAACCCTTCCAGGTCGAGTACACCGCGGGCCAGCCCTATGTAGGAGCGACCCTGTCGATGTACGCGACGCCGAAGAGCCATGGCGGCATGGGCAATTTCATTGCCTGGGATGCCGCCGCCGGCAAGATCCTGTGGTCCAAGCCGGAGCGCTTCTCGGTCTGGTCGGGCGCGCTGGCGACGGCGGGTGATATTGCCTTCTACGGCACGCTTGAGGGCTATGTGAAGGCCGTCAATATCAAGGACGGGAAGGAGCTGTGGAAGTTCAAGACCCCCTCCGGCATCATCGGCAACGTCTTCACGTATCAGTTCAAGGGCAAGCAATATGTCGGCGTCTATTCGGGCATCGGCGGATGGGCCGGCATTGGCATGGCGGCAGGGCTGGAGAAGGCGAACGAAGGTCTGGGCGCGGTAGGCGGCTACAAGGATCTGGCGAAGTACACCGATCTCGGCGGCACGCTGTTCGTCTTCGCGCTGCCTACCACCTGATGCCGGTCTTGCTCACCCCCACGATACGCAGTCTGCAATAAGCGAAGCGGCGGCCCGGCGCGGCCGCCTGCCAAGCGTCCCTACAAGGAGTTGAAGAGATGTTCCGTTCCTCAATGGTGATTTTTGCCCTGCTGGCCTGTACCGTTTGCGACGCGCAAAGCAAGAGCGACGCGACGCAATCCGCGGCGCCCTATAAGGTAAGTGAAGGCAACAAGGTCGACACCAATACCCTGCAAGGCTGGAAGACCTGGCGCGCCATGGCGTGCGAGCGCTGCCACGGCGCGCAGCAGGAGGGCATGGTCGGTCCCTCGCTGGTGGAGTCGCTGAAGAAGTTGTCGATGGACGATTTCCACAAGCTGATGATGGACGGCCGGATCGACAAGGGCATGCCGAATTTCGGGGGCTCCGAGATGATGCAGAAGAACTGGCAGAACCTATATGCCTATCTCAAGGGCCGCTCCGATGGCAAGATCAAGCCGGGCCATGTCTATCCGGCTGACAAATGATGACCGGGCCGGCGCGCCGGATAACGGCAAACAGGAGTCGACGGATGCGCAATCGGGGACTGACGCTGATGGCAACGGTGCTGGCTGGAGCGTTGGCGGCGCCACCAGGCGCGGCGCAGGCACCGCCGGCGGACAAGCTGTTGCGGGTCTGTGCCGACCCGAACAGCCTGCCGTCGTCGAACCAGCGCGGCGAAGGCTACGAGAACAAGATCGCACAGGCCATGGCCCACGATCTCGGCCGGGAGGTGGCCTACACCTTCTTCCCGCAGCGCATGGGCTTCGTGCGCAATACGCTGCGGGCGAAGGATCCCGATACCGGCAACTGGAAATGTGACTTGATCGTTGGCGTGCCCAAGGACTATGAGCTGACGGCCACCACGCGGCCGTATATGCATTCGACCTATGCGCTGGTGTTCCGCCAGCGCGATGCGCTGCGCGAGGTAGCCACGCCGGAGGACCTGTTGAAGCTGCCGCCTGAAACGCTGGGCAAGCTGCGCTTCGGCATCTTCTCGCGCGCGCCGTCGGTGGACTGGCTGCTGCGCAACAAGCTGTTCGAGCAGGCCGTGGTCTACCAGCAGCAGAGTGGTGATCCCGACGAGGTGCCGGGTGGCGTGGTCGAGCGCGATCTGCTGGCCGACAAGGTCGACATCGCTATCCTGTGGGGACCCATCGCCGGCTACCTGGCCCGCCAGCATGCCGGCGCCGGCGAATGGGTGATGGTGCCGTTCCGGCCCGATCCGCAACTCAAGTTCGATTACGAGATCGCCATGGGCGTGCGCTTTGGCGAGAAGGCGTGGAAAGATGAAGTGGATCGCTGGATTGCCGGCAACCAGGAAAAGATCAATGCGATTCTCGCCAGCTACCGGATTCCCCTGGTGGACGACAAAGGCAATCCGGTCGCGGGCCCGTCCCCCAACCGGCGTTAGGCAGCGTGTCGTCGCTGTGCTGCTGTGCGCCATCACGGGTGCCGTGGCGGCGCCCGCCGGCGCCGCCGACGATCCCATCAAGCCGGCGGAGCGGTTGCTGTTCATGGCCGACCACCTGAAGACGGTGCGGGTGCCGGCCGATCTCGTCTACCGCTTCGACAAGGGCGGCAGCCTGGCGCCGGCAGGCAGCGAGGAGGTGCACGTCAGGTTGTCGCGCGGCGGCAAGGGCGTGAGCGCGGTCGTCAGCGATGCGGCCGGCACCATGCCGTTCGCGCTCGAAGCGCCGCTGCGGGGCAATCCGGTCATCCTCTATTTCCTGGAGAAGGACATCGCCGAAATGCGCCAGTTGACCGGCGGCCAGCCGCGTTATTTCCAGAAGCGGATCCGGCTCGCGCTGGCGCAGGGCCCGGCCATCACCCCGGTGACGGCCGAGCTGGATGGCAAGCCGGTGCCGGCGCGGCAGATCGTGATCCAGCCCTACCTGGACGATCCCAACCACGCCCGCTTCGAAAACCTGGTCGGCAAGCGCTACACCTTCGTGCTGTCCGACCGCGTGCCCGGCCAGGTCCTGCTGCTCAAGAGCGAGGTGCCGGGCAAGGTGCCGGGAGTGACGCCGGACCAGGCGCAGAACCAGACGCAGAACCAGGCGCAGGACTTCGCGCGTCCGGTGCAAACCGAGACTTTGCGCTTTCGCGGCGCCAAGCCATGATGAATCGGGTGAATCGAATGCATGGGAAGCACGCAAGCGAGCGTCGCAGGTTCCTGCGCGCCGGACTGGGCGCGCTTGCCGCGCCGCTGCTTGCCGGCATGGCGGGCCGGGTCCCGGCCAGCACGGGCAGCATGGCCGACAGGTATCCGTCACGGCCGATCACGCTGATCGTCCCCTGGCCGGCAGGCGGCGCGACCGACATCACGATGCGGATCCTCGCCGAACTGGCCAGCCCGGCGCTTGGCCAGCCGATCGTGGTCGAGAACAAGCCCGGCGTGGGTGGCACCCTGGTGGGCCCCGCGCTGTCTGCGGCTAAGCCGAACGGCTACGTTATCGGCCAGTTGCCGTTGACGGTTTACCGCCTGCCGCACCAGCAGAAGACCAGTTGGCAGCCGTTGCGCGATATCCAGCCGGTGCTGATGATCTCGGGCGTCACCTTCGGCATCCTGGTCCCGGCCGACAGCCCACTGCGCAGCCTGGGCGACCTGCTTGAGTGGGGCCGCGCACATCCGGGCGAACTGACGGTGGGTTCCACGGGGATAGGTACCACGGCGCACCTCGGCATGGAAGACGTCCTCTCGCGTAACGGCATCTCCTATGTGCATGTGCCGTATCGCGGCACCGCCGACCAGATGCTGGCAGTGGCCAACCATTCGCTGATGGCCGGCGTCAATTCCACCGGCTTCGCGCCCTTCGTGGCGTCTGGGCAACTGCGCTTGCTGGCGGTGTTCAGCGAGGCGCGTTCGGCGCACTGGCCCGACGTCCCGACCGTGAAGGAGCTCGGCTATCCGGATGCCGTTTACAACTCGCCGTATGGCATCGGCGTGCCACATGGGACCGACCCGCGCATCGTCACACGCCTGCACGACGCGTTTCATCACG
The DNA here is from genome assembly GCF_052113425.1 of Cupriavidus sp. YAF13. NCBI lineage: Bacteria > Pseudomonadati > Pseudomonadota > Betaproteobacteria > Burkholderiales > Burkholderiaceae > Cupriavidus > Cupriavidus sp. YAF13. The sequence goes on along the minus strand of NZ_JBFRDD010000008.1, from coordinate 69,050 downwards.
CGATGTTCCAGCCCCGTCATATCGCCGAGCTTGCCAAATACGACCAGGAGCTTACCTACCTGAACACGGCGCGGTACCAGGCCTACCTGGAGCGGGCCTGGGTCAAGGAGCGTGAATTTGCCGAACGCCTTGGCCTCGGGATCAAGCAGGAGGCCTCGTCATGACGCGTGCCCCGGAAGCGGCATTATTTGCCGACGCGCTGGCCTGCGAAGGCGTGCGCAAGCGGTTTGGCGCTCGGGCAGCCCTCGACGGCGTGTCGCTGCGGGTGCGGCGCGGCGAGTTTGTCGCCTTGCTGGGTCCCAACGGCGCGGGCAAGACCACGCTGTTCCAGATCCTCGCGGGGCTTTTCGTCCAGGACGCGGGCCAAGTGGAAGTGATGGGCGCCGATATGCGTGAGGCGCCGGTCCATGCACTGGCCCACATCGGCATCGTGTTCCAGCAACCGGCCATCGATCTCGATCTGTCGGTCGAGGCCAACCTGCGGTTCCATGCCGATCTGCATGGCCTGCCGCGCCGGGAATCGGCCGCCCGGATGGCGCCGCTGCTCGACCACCTGGGCCTGGCGGCGCGGCGCGGTACCCTGGTGCGTGAACTGTCGGGCGGCAACCGGCGCAAGGTGGAGTTGGTGCGCGCGCTGCTCCACCAGCCCGGCCTGCTGTTGATGGACGAAGCCACGGTGGGCCTCGACCCGGCCTCGCGCATGCAGATCGTCACCGAGGCGCGGCGTCTGGCGACGCACAGCCGGGTGGGCGTGCTATGGGCGACGCATCTGGTGCAGGAAGTCGAGGCGAGCGACCGCGTCGTGGTGCTGCATCGTGGACTAGTGCGCTTCGACGGCACACCGGCGGACCTGCTGCGCGCGGCAGGCGGCGGCAGCCTGGAAGCGGCATTCCTGTCCCTCACCGGGACACCTGAACAGGAGGCGCGGAAATGACGAACCGCCATGCGGTGCCGGCCCGCTTGCGGGCGATGTTGCTGGCCGGGCTTTGCCTGGCGCCAGGGCCGGGCTGGAGCGCGGGCACCGGCCAGCTCTTCGTCTCGAACGAGAAGGACGGCAGCCTTACCGTGATCCGGGCGGACACTCGCCAGGTGACTGGCACCCTGGCACAGTGCAAGCGGCCGCGCCACCTGCAGTTCTCGCCGGATCGTACCCGCCTGTACGTCGCCTGCAGCGACGACCACCGTATCGACGTGATCGACGTGGCCAGCCGCAAGACGGTCGGCGCGCTGCGCGTGGGCGAGGATCCGGAAATGTTCGACCTGAGCCCCGATGGCAAGTCCCTCTATGTGTCGAACGAGGAAGACGCCTTGCTGTCGGCCTTCGACGTGGCGTCCGGCAAGAAGCTGTTCGAGGTCAAGGTCGGCGAAGAGCCGGAAGGCGTCAAGGCCAGTGCGGACGGCAAGCGCGTCTATGTCGCCTCCGAAGTGGCGAACATGGTCCATGTCATCGATGTCGCGGCGCGCAAGGTGGTCAAGAACATCCAGGTCGGAAACCGGCCCCGCCGCTTCATCCTGACACCGGATGGCAAGGAATTGTGGGTAAGCAACGAACTCGGCGCCAGCGTCAGCGTGATCCGCACCGACGACCTGGCGGTGGCGCATACCATCCAGTTCGAGCCCAAGGGCTTTCGCGCCGACGACATCACCCCGGTCGGCATGACCCTGTCCAGCGACGGCAAGCGCGCCTATGTAGGGCTTGGCCGCGCCAACCACGTGGCGGTGGTGGATGCCGCCGGCAAGCGCGTGACGGACTACATCCTGGTCGGCAAGCGTGCCTGGGGACTGGGGTTGAACCGCGACAACAGCCTGCTCTATGTCACCAACGGCTTGTCTGACGATGTCAGCGTGGTCGACACGGCTCGCAACAAGGCGGTCACCGCCATCCAGGTCGGGCGGGTGCCGCATTCCGTGGTGATCGACGATTGAAGGCGGCAGACGTCATGTGGGTAAACGCACCCCTATCCTGGTGCCGGCGGGCGTTGCCGCTGGCATTCCTGTTGTTGTCGTGGGCCGCGGCCGCGCAGGAAGTGCGCATCGCCGTGGTGTCGCTTGCCGACGATCCGCGCTACGACAGCCGGCAACTGGAAAAGCGCTATCCCGGGCATCCCGAAGGGCGTCCGCTGGATGGTGCCAAGGTGGCCGTCGCCGAATCGCGCTTCGCGCTCGATGCGGTTGGCGCGACACTGGTGCTGGAACCGGTTGAAGTCCGCGGCGAAGCCGAAGTCGCCGCTGCCGTGAGCGGGCTGGTCCGCCGGAATGTGAGGTATGTCGTGCTGGACCTGCCGGCGCCTGCCGTCGTCGTGGCCGCAAAGGCGGTCAAGCGGGGGGACGCGCTGCTGTTCAACATATCCGCCGCCGACGACAGCCTGCGCGGCGCCGGCTGCGCGCCCAACCTGCTGCATACCTTGCCAAGCCTGCGCATGCGCACGGACGCACTGATGCAATACCTGGCCGCGCGCAAATGGCGCAAGGCCCTGCTGTTGTACGGGCCGCTGCCGGCCGACCGGGAGCAGCAGACCGCTTTCCTGCAATCGGCCAAGCGCTTCGGGATTGGCTGGGCTGCGCAACGTCCCTTCAAGCTGTCGAACGATCCGCGCGAGCGCGATCTGTCCAACGTGAACCTGTTGACCACCGGGGTTGACTACGACGCCGTCGTGGTTGCGGACAGCGATGGCGAGTTTGCGCGCTCGCTGCCTTATGCCACCCAGCTGCCGCGCCCGGTGGCCGGCGCCAATGGCCTGACCGCACAAGCCTGGCACTGGGCCTGGGAGCGCAACGGCGGGCCGCAGCTCAACCGGCGTTTCAGCAAGGCAGCCGGCCGGCCCATGACCAGCTTCGACTGGGCCGCATGGGCTGCCGTGAAGGCGGTGGCGGCATCGGTGGCGCGCTTGCCGAAAGCCGGCTTCGCCAGGCAGCGTGAGGCGCTGGTCTCCGGCGAGGTGGTGGTCGACGGCTTCAAGGGGCCGCGCCTGGGCTTCCGCCCTTGGGATGGCCAGTTACGCCAGCCGCTGTTTCTGTCCCACCCCGACGGCGTGATTGCCACGGCGCCGGTGGAGGGCTTCCTGCATCCTAAGAACAATCTCGACACGCTCGGCGCGGATGCCCCCGACTCAGCGTGCCGCATGACACGCTGAGCGTGCGCAGGGAGACACGATGACCCATCCCGTCATGCATGGAATGCGCGCGCTGCGGGCGGTGGCCGGCCGGGAAATTTGCAAGTTCTTCCGCCAGCCGGGCCGGCTGTTCTCGTCGCTGGTGCGGCCCTTGCTGTGGTTCCTGGTGTTTGCCGCCGGCTTCCAGAACGTCTTCGGGGTAGCCATCATCCCGCCTTACGAGACCTATATCGAATACAAGGTCTACATGGCGCCCGGGTTGATCGCCATGATCGCGCTGTTCAACGGCATGCAGTCCTCGCTGGCGATGGTGTACGACCGCGAGATGGGCGTGATGCGGCTGTTGCTTACGGCGCCGTTGCCGCGCGGCTGGCTGCTGGCCTGCAAGCTGTTGGGCGGCACGCTGCTGTCCTTGCTGCAGATGGCGGCTTTCCTGCTGGTGGCGATATGCTTCGGCGTGACGTTCGCGTGGCAGGATCTGCCGGGGGCGTTCGCGGTGATGGCGCTGGCAGCGCTGATGCTGGGCGCGATCGGCCTGCTGCTGTCGGTGCATGTGCGCCAGCTGGAGAACTTTGCCGGCACCATGAATTTCGTGATCTTCCCGATGTTCTTTATCAGCTCGGCACTATACCCGCTCTGGAAGCTGGAGGAATCCGGCGCCACTATCGTGTACCAGCTGGCGCGCTTCAATCCGTTCACGCACGCGGTCGAGGCCATCCGCTTCGCGCTGTACGGCCAGGCGCAGTGGACCAGCCTGGCGGTGGTGGCGGGCGGCGCGGCAGTGTTCTTCACGCTCGCGCTGCTGGGCTACGATCCGCAGCGCGGCGTGGCGCGGGCCGCGCGCGCTAGCGGTCCGGCCCGCTGAAGCGGCGCGATGCCGCGTCGGCGCGAAACACCAGCGGCACTTCGTGCGGCGCTGCTGGCGGCCCGCTTTGGGCGGCAAGGCGCCCATGCATGACTACGTTGCGCACGGTGGCATGATCCGGCGACTTGTCGCAAACGGGATCTGTTCGGTTGGCATCGCCGGTCAGCAGCCAGGCCTGGCAACGGCAGCCGCCGAGATCGATCTCCTTTTCATCGCATGAGCGGCACGGCTCGGGCATCCATGCCGTGCCGCGAAAGCGCTGGAAGGCATCGCTGTGGTACCAGATATCGCGCAGCGATTGCGTGCGCACGTTCGGCAGGACGAGGCCGGGCAGCATGCGCGCGGCGTGGCAGGGCAGGGCGGCGCCGTCGGGCGCAATCCCGAGAAACACCGAGCCCCAGCCATTCATGCATTTCTTGGGCCGCTGCTCGAAATAGTCCGGCACCACGAACAGGATGCGGCAGCGCTTGCCGATCCTGGCGCGGTAGGACTCCACCACCGACTCGGCCTCGCGCAGCTGCTCCTCGGTCGGCATCAGCGCCAGCCTGTTCTCCCAGGCCCAGCCGTAGAACTGCGTATTGGCCAGCTCCAGGTATTCGGCGCCCATTTCCAGCGCCATCTCGATGATGGTGCCGACATGGGCGAGGTTGTGCCGGTGCAGCACGCAGTTGAGCACCATTGGGTAGCCGTGCGCCTTGATCAGCTTCGCCACCCGTTGCTTCAGGTCGAAGGTGCGGGTGCTCGACAGGAAGTCGTTCATTTCCCGCGTGGAGTCCTGGAACGAGAGCTGGACATGGTCGAGCCCGGCCACGCGCAGCGCGCGCAGGCGCGCGTCGGTCAGGCCCACGCCGGAGGTGATCAGGTTGGTGTAGAAGCCCAATTGCCGGGCATGGCCCACCAGGTCTTCGAGGTCGTCGCGCACCAGTGGCTCGCCGCCGGAAAAACCAAGCTGGGCGGCGCCGAGCGCGCGCGCTTCCTCCAGTACCCGGCGCCACTGCGCCGTGTCCAGTTCCTGGCCATGGCGCACGTAGTCGACCGGGTTGTAGCAAAAGGCGCAGTGCAGCGGGCAGCGGTAGGTCAGCTCCGCCAGCAACCACAGAGGCGGACCCACCGTGGCGGTGGGCAGGCCCGGCTCAGACGAGCCAGCCGCGTTCGCAGGCATGTTTGACAAAGGTGTGTACCTCGGTGGCAATGCCCTGCACGCCGAAGGACGTCTGGAGTTCGTCGATCAGCATGTCGAGCGTATGGGTGCCGTCGCAGCGCTGCAGGATGGCGGCCGCGCTGTCGTTCAGCTTGACCATGCCTTCAGGATAGAGCAGCACCCAGGCTTTCTGGGCCTCTTCCCACTGCAGGCGGTAGAGCGGGTCCAGCCGCGGCGTGGCGGCTACGGTGTCGGGCTTGGCAGGGGAGTTCATACGGGATACGCCTTTTCGATGGCGTCCAGCATCGACCATAGGATGTCGAGCTTGAACTGCAGGATTTCCGTGGCGCGCTGCTGTTCGGCCGGCGTGCGGAAATAGTCCAGCGTGACGCGCAGGCCATGGTCGACATCGCGCTGCGCCAGCGGGATGCGCGAACGGAAATAGCTGAGTCCCTCTGCGTCGATCCACGGGTAATGCTCCGGCCAGCCGGCCAGCCGTTCCTTGTGGATGGCGGGGGCGAACATCTCGGTGAGCGACGAGCACACCGCTTCCTGCCACGGCGCACGCCGCGCGAAGTTGACGTAAGCGTCCACCGCGAAGCGCACCCCGGGCAGCACCAGTTGCTGGGACCACAGCGCCTCGCGCGTCAGCCCCACGGCTTGGCCGAGGCGGCTCCAGGCTTCGATGCCGCCGGGCTCGGTGGCGGTGCCGTCGTGGTCGAGAATGCGGATCACCCACTCGCGCCGCGTTTCGCGTTCGGGGCAATTCGAGAGGATGGCGGCGTCCTTGAGCGGGATATTGATCTGGTAGTAGAAGCGGTTGGCTACCCAGCCCTGGATCTGTTCGCGTGAGCATTGCCCGCTCGCCATGCGCCGGTTGAAGGGGTGATGGATGTGGTAGCGCGATTCCAGAGCGCGTAGCCGCGCTTCGAAGGCCGCGCGCTCGCCGTCGGGAATCGCTGGCGGGACGGGTTGGGGGTGTGGTACGGGCATCACAGGGCGATCTCCATGCCGTCATAGGCCACCTCGATCCCGTGCGCGGCCAGTTCGCTGCGCGGCTGCGAGTCTTCCACCAGGATCGGGTTGGTGTTGTTGATATGAATCAGGATCTTGCGTGCCGCTGGCGCTTCGTCCAGCGCGGCAATCATGCCGTGCGGGCCGGACTGCGCCAGGTGGCCCATATCGCGGGCCAGTTTGGACGACAGGCCGAGCCGCCGCATTTCATCGTCGGTCCAGAAGGTGCCATCGACCAGGATCACGTCGGCCTGGGCCAGCTCCGCGCGCACATGCGGCTCGATGCTGCCCAGCCCGGGCGCATAGAACACGCGCTTGCCGCTGGCGCAGACGATGCGCAGGCCGATATTGTCGCCATGCTGCGGCGCGGCGCGGTTGGGGGAGTAGGGCGGCGGCTTGCTGTCCAGCGCGATGGCGTGCAAGGTGAGCCCCGCGAGCGGCGGCACGGTGAAGGGGCTTGCGTCCAGGGGCAGCGGATGGGTTTCCAGGTTGCAGTAGTGGGACAGGATGCGGGACAACGGAAAACCTTCGCTCAGGTCCTTCAGCACCGGGGCCGTGGCGTAGACCGGCAGCGCGCTACTGTGCTCGCGCAGCATCAGCAGGCCAGTGACATGGTCGATCTGCGCGTCCATCAGCAAGACGGCGGCGATCCCGGTGTCGCGCGCCGCGCGGGCCGGCTGTAGCGCCGGGGTGGCGCGGATCTGCGCCAGGATGTCGGGCGAGGCGTTGACCAGCAACCATTGCACGCCGTCCTCGGATAGCGCGATCGAGGATTGCGTACGTGCGGTGGCGGCAATGGTGCCGCGACGCAGCCCGTCGCAGTTGAAGCAGTTGCAGTTCCATTGGGGAAAGCCGCCGCCGGCAGCCGATCCCAGTACCCGAAGTGTTGTCATGGCCTGGTGTTTGTCCAGTCAGGGCCAAGGAAAAAGCCCGCCGGCCGGCGGGCTTTCCCGGATTCCAGCCGTCCGCCCAGTCAGCGGTTGGCAATGTACATGGTGATCTCGAATCCGAACCGCATATCGACGTATGCGGGAGTAGTCCAGGTCATTGGCGGCTCCTTTCAGGATGGGGTAGGCAAGTACAGCATAGTCCATGCAAAGGTAACGGCGAAGCTTGCTTGCCGTCGGCATCGGTGCTGCAACAAGCATGCCCGGCCGCCGCCGCCGACCGTTGGGCGAAGCCAATTGCCGTGCAGCCTCTTGCCTGGTTCCGTCTAGCAGGCCAGGCGGGCATCATGCTGCTCCGCAGCATTGCATAACGCCCCGCCTGAGGCTCTCGGTCAGTGCTCGCGGGAGCGGGCAAAGTGTCACGCCATTGCCACAGCGCGGGCCGGATGTGCAACAGGCTGCCTGCCTACATCCGGTACACAACCCCGACCCAGGCGCTGCGCGGCGCGCCGGGTGCGACGAACAGCGCGCTGGCGTTGTCTTCCGGCGTCACGTGCGGGCGCAGCAAGTTGCCGTTGGGAAACAGGTCGTTGGAGATCTGGCCGTAGGTCTCGTAACGGCGGTCGAACAGGTTGGCCACGCGCGCGTAGATCTCGAAATGCTTGTTGACGCGGTAGGACGCCCGCAGGTTCACCGTGGCGTACCCGGGCGTGCTCCAGTCCGCGTACTTGGGCGCCTTGCCGGGCTGCGGGTCGGCGCGCAGGCCGTCTTCGTTGCCGTTTGTGGGGCTGCTGGACACGCCGACCAGGTCGGCGCCCAGGGTCAGGCCGGCCAGCGCCTGCCAGTCCACGCCCAGCTTGATCGTGTGCCGCGGCACGCCGGCCCGGCGCATGCCCGGCTTGACGTCGATGGTGCGCTCTCCCACCGCGAGCCGCCCGTTGGCCTGGTAGGTGGCCTGCAGATAGCTGTAGCCCAGGCGCAGCGTGAAGTCGCCCAGGCGCTGCCGCGCGGAGAGGTCGAAGCCCTGGTTGCGGGTCCGGTCGAAGTTGGCGAAGTAGCCCTGCTGGGTGTTGGGGGCACGCAGGAACAGGATGTCGTCGTGGTTGTCGATGCGGTAGAACGTGCCGGACACCTCGGTGTCCTTCGACGGGCGCCAGCGCGCACCCGCCTCGTAGGAATGCGACACGACCTGCTTGAGGTAGGGGTCGGCCTGCAGGCCGGCGGGCAGGCGGCAGGGCTGGGCCGGATCGGCGCAGCCCAGCTCCAGCACCGTGGGCACCCGGTTGTTCTGGGCGTAGCCGCCGAACACCGAGACCCCGCCGCCCAGCTTTTGCGTCAGGCCCAGCGCGGGGTTGAGCCGGCGGTAGGTGAAGCTCTCCTGCGGCTGCTCGCTGCCGTCGCTGTTGCGCAGCGTATTGCTCACGGTGACGTGGTTCCACCTGGCCGAGGCGGTGAGGAAGGTGCTGGGCGTAAGGGACCAGGTATCGGAGAGATACAGGCCAATCGCGCGCGAGGTGCCACTGACGCCGGAGAACAGTGCATTGGGCGCGTTCGGGTCGGCGACCACGCCGCGGTCGTCGGTGAAGGTGGCGAGCTGCTCGTACTGCGAGTAGGTCAGGCGGCTGCGGTCGAAGGTCAGCCCGGCGTTGAGCAGGTGGTGCTCGGTTTCTTTGGCGGCACCGAGCGCCACGCCGATGGATTGCTGCCACATATGCGTGGTGTTGAGCACGGCCGGGTCCAGCGCGGCGCCTTCGGCCCGGGTGAAGCCGCAGCGGGACTTGCGCGGGCTGCCGTCGGCGTTGAAGCCGTCTTCGCAGTCTTCCGTGTAAGCGTCGTAATCGGGGTTGATGTCGCCGTTGGTGGTGTCACGGCGGCTGGTGCGCACGTAAGCGAGCATGGCGGCGCTGGTCTTGTCGTCGATCCAGTGGCGGCCGTTGAGGGCTACCTGGGTGACTTGGTTGCGGGTCTTGTCCGGGTAGGTGTATGCGGCGGCGCGGTTGTTTTCGTACAGGCCGGGCAGCAGGGCATTGCCGCTCGCGCGGTAGCTCGGCACCAGGCCGTTGCCGATCAGGGTGCTGCGCCCGTGCAGCAGGGACACGTCCCAGCTGGTAGTGTCGCTGGCATGCCCGGCCTTGACGAACAGGTTGCCGAGCCGGCCTTCGGAATGATCGCGCCAGCCGTGTTCCTGGAACAGGGTGCCGGCGGCGAAGGCGTGCCAGCCGCTGTCGCTGCGGATGCCGCCCGACAGGTCGGCGCGCTTGCGGTTGCCGCTGCCATAGGAGAGATCGGCGGTCAGGCCCGGTGAAGTCAGGCCCGAGCGGGTGGTCATGGCCAGCGCGCCGCCGAGCGTGTTCAGGCCGTAGGCGGGGTTGGCGCTGGAGACCAGCGAGACGCTATCGAGCGCGGCCTCGGGGATCATGTCCCAGCTGACCACGTCGCCAAAGGGCTCGTTGACGCGGATGCCGTCGAGGTAGATTGACAGGCCTTGGGATGCGCCGGGGATGGGCGAGGCGCGAAATCCGCGGTAGGTGAGGTCGGACTGGAAGGGGCTGCCCTGGATGTCGTTGACATTGACGCCGGTGAAGTAGCGTGCCAGATATTCGGCGAGGGTGCCGGTACGTTTGCCGTTCAGGTCGTCGCCGCTAGCCGTCTGCACGGTGTACGGCACCAGGTCGCGGTCCACGCCGATGCCGGGCAGCGGCGCGGCGGCCACGATCTGGACTTCGGGCAGCATGGCGCCATCCCCGATCGTGCCGGTATTGCCTGCATTGCTGGTGGGCACCGAGGTGACAGTTTGTACCGGAAACGGCATTGCATCGCGCGGCGCGGTGTTCGCCGCCACCGCCGCCACCGCCGCCACCGCCGCCACCGCCGCCACCGCCGGCGCTGCAGGCACGAAATTCGCTGAAGCGGCATGGTCCGCCTGGGCTGATGCCGCACCGGCCGCAAGCGGGAAGCATAGCCGGACGACCGCGCGTGCCAGCGTGGTGCGGCGCAAACCCGGAATCTTTCGCGGGGGCGGGTGGCGTGGGCGGCGTGGTGGTCTTGGGGCAAGGGGCATGGTGGGTCTCCTCATATTGTTATCTGGGCATCCGCTCCTGCTCAAGCAGGTCCCATACCTCCATAGCCGGGAAAAAATCCCGATTTGATTGAGAGCGAGGCATGGGCAAGACAGGGAATGCAAGGAGACGGGAGCCATGGAGATGTCAAGCCTGCTGATGCGCCGCGCCGCGTGGGTGACCCTACTCGGCTTGTGCTGTGCCCTGCTGGCGGCACTCTGGCAAGCGCAGCGCAATGTGCGGCACGAGGGCGTCGGCGCGCTGCGCACCGCCGAGCTGATGGCCCACCTGGCGGCGCTGCAGGGTGGCGGGCAGGGCGGCGCCGGCGCACGCCTGGACGCCCTGCGGCGCATCAACGCCTCGGGGGAGCTGCGTCACCTGCAACTGCTGCTCAAGGATGGCGAAGGCCGCGTGCTGGTGGCCCCGGCGCAGGACGAGGCCGTGCCGGCGCCGTTCCAGGCCTTGCGCTGGGTCCAGGCCCGGTGGCAAGGTGCGGCCGCCGCACCGGCCCAGACCTGGCGCATCGCGCGCGGCGATGGCGGCGACTGGCAGGCCAGCCTGGTATGGAACCCGCTCAGCGAGCAGCGCGAAGCCTTCGGCGACATCGTCGGTGTGCTGGCGCTGCTATGCGTGTTCAGCGCCATGATGCTGGGCGGCATCTGCTGGGTGGTGCGGCGCGCGCTGGCGCCGCTGCGCGACATCCTCCATGCGATCTCGCGTTATGAGCGCAGCGACTACGCGCACCGCCTGCCCGCCATGCCGACGCGCGAGCTGGATGCGATAGCACGGGCGCTGAACCACCTGGCCGGCGCGCTTGCGCACACGCAGGCGACGCGCCGTGCGCTCAGCCTGCGTGTGTTGACCCTGCAGGAGCAGGAACGCGCGCGGCTGGCCCGGGAATTGCACGACGAGTTCGGGCAGGTGCTGACCGCGATGCGTGCCGACACGGCCTACATGGCGCGCAAGACGCGCGCCGACCCGGCCTTGAACGCGGTGGCGCAGGATCTGGCCAAGCACTGCGAGCGCATCCACCTGGACGTGCGCGACCTGCTGCGCGGGCTGCGCCCGCACGGCTCGCAGCCGGGCGGCGGACCGGTGCCGCTGGCGCGCATGCTGGGCGAGCTGGTGGAGGGCTGGCGCGGGCAGGCGGGCAGGCACACTGCCTTTGCGTTGCGGCTGGACCTGGGTGGCGCCGGCTTGCCGGACGAACTCGCCCTGTCGCTCTATCGGATGACGCAGGAGGCGCTGACCAACGTCGTGCGCCACGCGTGGGCGAGCCAGGCAACGGTGTCGTTGCGGGCCGACGGCGCGGGCACGGTGGATTGGTCGGTGGAAGACGACGGCGTCGGCATGGCTGCCGCCTCGCCATCGGCGCGCCAGGGCCACGGACTTGACGGCCTGCGCGAGCGCGTATGGGCGCATGGCGCGGAGATCGAGATCAGCGAGTCGGCACCCGGCGCCGATCGGCCCGGCCTGCGGCTTGCGGCGCGCTTCTGCCTGGCTGGCGCAGGCGGGCCGGCGGAACTGGCGAATCATGACGACTGGGCGCAGGAGGCCTGAAGGCATGGCGACATGGTGATGGCATCCATCCGGGTGGCGCTCGCGGACGACCACGCCGTGGTGCGCACCGGCTATCGGCGTTTGCTGGAACTGGAAGCGGGCATCGAAGTCGTGGCAGAGTTCGGCGACACCGACGTCGCCTACGGCTGGCTGACGCAGCACGAAGCCGAGGTGCTGATCCTCGACCTGTCGATGCCGGGCCGTGGCGGGCTGGAAACCCTGCAAAGGCTGGGCAGCCGCCTGCCCGGCTTGCGCGTGCTGGTGTTCAGCATGCACGACAGCCCCGCGCTGGTGGCGCAGGCGCTGAAGGCCGGTGCGCGCGGCTACCTGACCAAGAGCAGCCCGCCCGAGGACCTGGTCGATGCCGTGCGGCTGGTCATGCGCGGGGAGCGGCCCCTGTCGGACGATGTCAGGCAGGCCCTGGGGCACATCGGCGGGCAACAGGAAGAGGTGCCTCACCTTGGCTTGTCGCCGCGGGAGTTCGATGTGTTCCGGTTGCTGGCAAAGGGAAAACAGGTGGATGAGATTGCCGGCCAGCTATTCCTTAGCATCAAGACCGTGGCCAATTATCAGACCATGCTGCGCAAGAAGATGGGGCTTGGCAATACGCTGGAGATGCATCGCTACGCGCGGCAGCACGGCTTGCTTTAGCGCCTGGTCACGCACCGATGTCCTCCCGTAATAGCCGACAACCCGCTCCGGCACAGATTGCTGCACGCTGCAACAAAGTGCTCCACCTGTTCCAACGCGTTTGACCCCCTGCGTACTGCATGTCTTCCGTCCGATCGCGCCGCGTCAACCGGCACCCAGGTTCCGCCACGCTCCTGGCATGGCTTGTGCTGAAGTCCGCTGACCAGCCGGCGTCGTTCCAGGCCGCATTGCATCCAGAGGACCCAATGACAGCAGACGAGAAGCTCCAGGACTGGCGCGACAGCGCCCGGCGCGTGGAGCGCGAGGTGGCCAAGGCGGTGCTCGGCCAGCCGCAGGTCATCCGCCTGATCAACGTTGCGCTGTTCGCGCGCGGCCACGTACTGCTGGAGGGCGACGTCGGCGTGGGCAAGACCACGGTGCTGCGCGCCTTTGCCCGCGCCATCGGCGGTGAATTCGAGCGCGTGGAAGGGACCATCGACCTGATGCCTGGCGACCTGGTGTATCACAGTTACGTGGACGCGCAGAGCAAGCCGCGCATCGACCCCGGCCCGCTGCTGCGCCACGGCGAAAGGCTTACCACGTTCTTCTTCAATGAGATCAACCGCGCCCGGCCGCAGGTCYAGTCGTTGTTGCTGCGGGCGATGGCGGAGCGCTCGGTGTCGGCCTTCAACCGCGAGTACTGCTTCCCCCATATGACGGTGTTCGCCGACCGCAACAAGGTCGAGAAGGAGGAGACCTTCGAGCTGGCCTCGGCCGCCCGCGACCGCTTCATGTTCGAGCTGAACATTGCCACGCCCGCCGATCCCGCCGTGCGCCGCGCGCTGGTCTTCGATGCGGTCTACCACGATACCGAGTCCTTGCTGGAGCAGGTCGCGCCGGATGTACTGCCTTGGGCGCAACTCAACGAGATTGCCGCGATCATCCAGCGCGGCATACAAGCCAGCGAGACCATCGAACGCTATGTGCTGCAACTGTGGGAGGCCACCGAGACGCCGCAGCGTTTCGGCATACGCCTGGACGGCGTCGACATGGAGCGCCTGATTCTTGCGGGCGCCAGCCCGCGCGGCATGAGCGCCCTGATGAGGGCAGCGCGCGTGGTGGCATGGATGGCGGGCCGCACGCACCTCGTGCCCGAAGACATCCATGCCGTGTTGCCTTCGGCGCTCGGCCACCGCGTGTTCTTCACGCCGGTGTACGAACTGCGCCGGGCGGAACTGTCCGACGCGCTGGTGCGGCAGATCATGGGCACCATTGCCGCGCCATGATGCGAACGACGCGAACGTGGCCATGACCAGCCTGCGCGAATTCCACTATCGGCTGCCCGCCCGCGCGGGTGGATTCCGGCCGGGGTCCCACCTGGGAACCAGCCTCGGCCACGGGCAGGAATTTGCCGCGCACATGCGCCTGCTCGACAATCCGGACCCGCGGCGGATCGACCTGCGCGCCAGTCTGCGCAACCTGCGGCAGGAATGGCTGGTGCGCGCCCACCGGCAGCGTGTCAGCGTGCCCGTGCATGCCGTGGTCGACGTGTCGGCCTCGATGCGATTCGGGGCACATGCCAGCAAGCTGCACGTCGTGGCGGATTTCCTAGAAGGGTTGGGGCATAGCGCCTTTCGCGCCGGTGACCCGGTGGGCATGCTGGCATTCGACGCGGTGGAGCGCACCGACCTGTTCGTGCCGGCGCGGCACAGCCGTGGCGCCGGCTATGCCATGTCGGCGATGCTGCGGGAGTTCGCGAGCGCAGGCGCTTCGGCCTGCGCGGGTGGTGCCGAAGGGCTCTCGCAAGCGGCGCAGCGCTTAGCGGATCGGCAGGGACTGATTTTCCTGGTCTCAGACTTTCACTGGGCGCTTGAAGCACTGGACGGCGTTCTCGACCTGCTGGCGCAGGCGTACGTGGTGCCAATGATTACCTGGGACCCTGCTGAAACCGAGCCGCCGCCGGGCAACGCGCTGCTGGCCGTGCGCGATGCCGAGACCGGCCGCCGGCGCACGCTGTGGGTAGGCAAGGCGCTGCGCGCCCAGTGGCGCGACACGGTGGCTCGGCGGCGCGCCCGGCTTGACGCCCTGTTCCTTGCGCGAGGGCTGCGGCCCATCCATCTGCACGGGGCATTCGAGGCCGAGGCCCTGTCCCGTTATTTTCTCGAGGCCGTGGCATGACGCATCGCCAGCACCTCCTTCCCAGGCTTGCCGGCGCGGCTTGCGCGGCAACGAGTGCCGCCGTGCTGGTCCTTCCCGCAGCCTGGGCGCAGGGAAAAGCGGCCACCGTGGTCGTGCAGCAGCCACGCGCCTTTGGCTACGTGCTTGGCGACGTAGTCACGCAGCGCATCCTGCTGCCCGCCGACGGCACCGCCGTCGCGCCCGCGGCGCTGCCACGCGCGGAGCGCATCGGCGGATGGCTGGAACGGCGTCCGATCCAGTGGGAGACCGATCCTGACGGCCGCCGCTGGCTGCGCGTGAGCTACCAGATCGTCAATGCGCCGCAAACGCTGACCGCGATCGCGCTGCCTGCCTTGTCGCTGCCCATGAGCACGGGTCCGGCGCTGAAGACCAGCGCGCACCTGATCAGCGTCGGCCCGCTGACGCCGCAGGCCGTGCTCGGCAAAGGCGGCCTGCTCGAAATGCGTCCCGACCGGGCCGTGCCTGCGTTGCCAACCGAGCCGATTGCGCGGCGGATGCGGCTGTCGCTCGCCGCGCTGGCGGCCACCCTGGCCGCCTGGCTGGGCTGGTGGGCCTGGCGCAACCGGCGCGAATCCAGGCAACTGCCTTTGGCGCGGGCATGGCGCAGGATGCGCAGTCTCGACCCCAGCCAGGCCGAGGCCTGGCTATGCCTGCACCAGGCCCTGAACGAGACCGCCGGAACGGTCCTGCGTGCGGCAGCGCTCCCCGGGCTGCTGGCGCGGGCACCGCATCTGCAACCCCTGCGCGCGCGGCTCCAGCATTTCCTTGCCCACTCGGATCAGCGGTTCTTCTCGGGCGAGCCCGACGGCGAGCCATTTCCGTTGCGCGCGCTCTGCCGCGACCTCTATCTTGCCGAGAAGCGTGCCCGGCCATGACGATTCCCTTTGACTTCGTCCATCCGTGGGTATTGGCGCTGCTGCCGCTGGCCCTGTTGCCGCTGCTGCGCCGGCGCGGCGACACGCTGTCTTTTCCCTGCGTGGCGTGGCTGCCGCCGGATCGCATCGGCCGCGTCGCCGGCGCGCTGGAGCGGGGCCTTGCCGTGATCGCCATGGCAGGCATCATCGTCGGCCTGGCCAGCCCAGGCCGCTCGGAAACGCAGGTGGCGCGGACCGGGCACGGCGCGGAGATCCTGATCCTGCTGGACCGCAGCGGCAGCATGAATTCCGTCATCGTAGCCAAGGGCGAGCAGGCCGCGCTGCGCACGCAGGGAGACACCAAGGGCGATGTCGCGCGCGAGCTGCTCACGCGCTTCGTCGCGCAGCGGCCCGATGACCGCTATGCCTTCATGATGTTCAGCACCAGCCCCTTGCGTGTGCTGCCGTTCACCGAGCGCAAGCAGGCGATCCAGGCCGGCATCGCGGCCACCCGCATCGGCCGGGGGCTGATGAACACCGATATCGGCAGGGCGGTGCTGGCAGCGATCGCCGAGTTCGACGCGCGCCCTTACTCCGGCAGCCGCATCATCCTGATGGTGTCGGACGGCGGCGCGCAGCTCGATGCCGGCACGCGCAAGCGTATCGAGGCCGGCCTGGCCCGCAACCGCATTGCGTTGTACTGGATCTACCTGCGCACCGGCATCAGTCCAAGCCTGCACGCCGATGTCCCGGACGACAGCCCGGCACAGGAGATCGCACTGCACCGTTTCTTCCAGAGCATGGCCACGCCATATCGCGCGTACGAGGCCGAGGACGCCAGTGCCATGGCCGCCGCCATTGCTGAAGTCGGCCGCCAGCAGAACCTGCCGCTGTCGTTCACGGAGCGCGTGCCGCGCAAGGATGGCAGCGCCTACGTCTTTGGCGCGGCGCTGGTTTGCTGCGCGCTGCTGCTTGGATACCGATGCCTGCAATTGCGGAGCTGGACATGAGGCGACGCACCATCCATCTGGCGTTTGCCGTGGCGGCGGTTGCCTTCGGCGCGCTCGCGGCCGCCCAGGCCGTGCAGCTGCGCAAGGCGGCCCGGATCAACCAGGCCGTGGCATCGGCAAAGGCGAACGCCAGCGCCGCCGCCGAGGTGCCCGAGGCCAGGCTGGCGCAGGCCAGCGCGCTGGCCGAGGCCGGCCAGCATGACGCGGCCCTGACGGTCTACAACAGCCTGATCCAGCGCGGCCGCACCGATGCGCTCGGGCAGACGGCGCTGTTCAACCTGGGCAATATGTTCCTGCGCAATGCGCGCGAGACCGCCGCGAACGATGCCTTCCAGGCGCAGGCGCTGGTGGAGCTTGCCAAAGCGCGCTACCGCGATCTGCTGCGCGCCGATCCCGGCGACTGGGATGCCCGCTACAACCTCGAGCGCGCGCTCTGGCTGGCCCCCGAGGCGCAGGATGTGTTCGGCGCCGAGACCGACGACATGCCCAAGGAGCTGCTGCGCATCAAGGTGCCGGGCCTGCCACCGGGAGACCTGCCTTGACGCTGCGCACGCTGGCTGGCCGCTTCTTCGCGCGGGAAAACGGGCCGCTGGCGGTGACGTTGCTGCTGCTGGTGGCCGCGGTCTGGATGCCGCCGCTGACCCTGCCGCGCGGCACCTTCCGCTATATGGTCACCTTCGACGTAACGCAAAGCATGAATGTCGAGGACATGGGAAGCCCCGCGGCGCCCGTGAGCCGCCTGGCGTACGCGCGCGGCGCCATGCGCGAGTCTCTCAAGCACTTGCCCTGCGGCTCTGAAGTGGGCTGGGCCGTGTTTGCCGACTATCGCGCGCTCCCCCTGCTGACGCCGCTTGAGGTCTGCGCCAATTACGATGCCTTGCTGTCGTCGCTGGATCGCATCGACAGCCGCATGGCCTGGGTCAATGCGAGCAGCATCACGAAGGGGCTTTACTGGACGCTGCGCACGGGCAAGAGCATGGGTGACGGCACCCGCGTCGTCTTCATCACCGATGGCCACGAGTCGCCCCCGCTCCGGCCGTCGGAGCACTCCATGTTGAATGTCACGCCAGGCGAGACCGCCGGCTGGCTGTTCGGGGTAGGGGGCGACACGCCGATGCCCATTCCCAAGTCCGACCCGGATGGCAACCGCATCGGCTACTGGCGCGCCGACGAGGTCGTGCAGCTCGGCGCAGTATCCGGTGGCGTGGCGCCGGCGCAAAGCCAGGAACATCTTTCCGCCTTGCATGAAGCGCATCTGCAAGCGCTGGCCAGGCAGACGGGCCTTGGCTACCGCCGCGTCGCCGCGCCCGGGGCATTGACCAGCGCGCTGCTCGACGGGCGCCTGGCGCATCGGCAGCCGGTCAGGACCGATCTGCGCTGGCTGCCGGCCGTGCTTGCCCTGTTGTTGCTGACCTGGCATCTTCTGCCAGCGCGCGGGCGCCTGCCTCTGCGCCGCCTCTTCGGGCAAGGCAAGCCGGAGGCTTCGCCCTGATATCCTCCTCCGAATGACAACTACGGCTGCCAAAGAGGTTCGCGCCGCTGGCGCGAAACGAGGGCGCAAAGCGGCACCAACACGAGGTGGGAATCATGCCTAGTCTGCCAGAAGGCCAGCCGGCGGCGCGGTCCTTCCATTTTTGCCGTCCGGATGCGCACAGCCTGCATGTTCGCCTGGCGGGGCCGGCCTGCGGGGCGCCCTGGCTGGTGCTGCACGGCGGGCCCGGCAGCGGCTGCAGTCCGGCCATGCTGGCATGGTTCGATCTCGGCCGCGACCGGGTGGTGCTGCCGGACCAGCGCGGCGCGGGGCGGTCGCGGCCAGCCGGCACGTTGCGGCGCAACACGGTGACGGCGTTGCTGGCCGACCTGGAAGCATTGCGGGCGCGGCTGGGCATCGCGCAATGGAATGTGGTCGGCGGCTCGTGGGGGGCCGCGCTGGCGCTGGCCTATGCCGCGCGTTTCCCGCAGGCGGTATCGCGGCTGGTACTGCGTGGCAGTTTCTTGGTCGGTTGGGACGACATACTTGCGCTGTTTGCGCCGCGCGCGCGCGGCCTATCCATGCTGCGCCGGGTGGCGCCGGATGGCGAGCGCTTGCCTGGCGCCCGCGCCCAGCACGGCGGCGTGACACGCGCGATGCTGAAGGGCTCGCGCGCCAAGCAGGAACAGGTTGCGCAGGACTGGCAGCGGGTCGAGCGCCGGCTGCTCGGGCTGCGCGCTTCGCATCAGCGCTCGCCGTTGCTGCCGGAGCGCGAGGCTTTCCGGCGTAAATACCGGGTCCAAGCGCATTACCTGCAGCGGCGCGCGGGGCTTGGCAAGGCGGTGTTGCTTGCGGCCGCCGCTGCCATTGGCCGACGCGGCCTCCCAGTCACGCTGTTGCACGGAAAGGCGGACCGGGTCTGCAGCCCTCGCAATGCCAGGCGGCTTTTGGAGGCCATGCCGCATGCCCGGCTGCAGTGGGTGGAGGGCGGCCATCTTGCTAGTGGGGCCATGGCGCGGGCGCTGGCGGCGGCGATTCGGGTGGCGCCGGAGCAAGGTGCCGGCTGATCCGCCGGCGGTCCGGCAAATCAGCAGGCAAGCCGTCTTGGCGCAGTGCCTTGGCTTGCGCGCATGGCTTTGCTCTGGTGGAGCGGCGTTTAGCCCATATCGCATCTAGGCCACGACAAGCGGCCCCGCCTGCTCGACAACCGGCCAGCCCCGGTCCAGCGCGATGGCACGCAGGCGCGGATCCGGCGCCACCACGATCGGATGGCTGACGTGCTCCAGCAGCGGCAGGTCGTTGGCCGAATCGGAATAGAACAGCGAACGCTCGAATTCGTCCCAGCGCCGCCCGATTGCGGCCAGCCATTGCGCCACCCGCTCGACCTTGCCCGCGCCGAAGCTTGGCACGCCGACCATCTCGCCGCTGAAGGGGGCCAGCGGGCCGGCACCAACGGTGGCGGCTTGCGAGGCAACGAGGTGCGCCACGCCGAAGCTGTCGGCAAAGCCGCGTGCGACGAAGTCGTTGGTGGCGGTCACGATGCAGCACAGGTCGCCAGCGGCGCGGTGCTGGGCCACCAGCTCGCGCGACGGCACCGGGATTCGGTCAGCGATGCTGGCGATGAAGGCGCTGCGCCAGGCGTCGAGATCGCGGCGGTCGTAGCGGGCCAGGAAGGACATGCAGAAGCGCTGGAAGGCGTGGATGTCCAGCCTGCCATCGGCATAGTCCTGGGCAAAGCGCTGGTTCTGCGGGGCGAATTCGGCTTCGTCGAGCACGCCGAGCTGCATCAGGTAGCGCAGCCAGGTGGAGCCACTGTCGAAGGGAATCAGGGTGTGGTCGAGGTCAAACAGTACGAGTTGCATGCGCGATACGGGTAGCGGCAAGGTTGGGAACGGGCAAATCCCGCACATGATAAGGCGTTGGCCCCGAGGCGGGCGCCAGCCCGGTCAGGAAGGCGGCTTTCAGCGCGCATTCCTCGAACTCCGATTTGGCCTCGCTATCGAGCACGATGCCGGCGCCGACGCCCATGCGGCCGGCCCGCACGCCGCCACGGGCGGGGCCGAGCACCAGCGTGCGGATGGCCACCGACAAGCAGAAGCTGCCGCAGACGCGCGCCGACCCCGGCGCGGGTGCTTCGACCCAGCCGATGGCGCCGGTGTACAGTCCCCGGGGGCTGGCTTCCAGCGCGGCGATCAGTTCCATGGTGTGATGCCTGGGCGCGCCGGTGATGGAACCGCAGGGAAAGATGGCGCGCAGCAGGGCCGGCATCGATACGGCTTCGGGCAGGGTCGCCTCGACGGTGGAGGTCATCTGGAACACGCTGGCGTAGGGCTCGATCGAGAACAGCGCCGGCACCTTGACCGAGCCGATTTGCGCCACGCGGCCCAGATCGTTGCGCAATAGGTCGACGATCATCAGGTTCTCGGCGCGGTTCTTGTCGTCGGCCGCCAGCGCGCGGGCAATCGCGCGGTCTTCGGCCGGGCTCGCGCCGCGCCGGGCGGTGCCTTTCATGGGGCGCGCAGTGAGCTTGCCGTCTTCATGGCGCAGGAACAACTCGGGCGAGCAGGACAGGATGAAGGGCTGCTGCGCGTCGTGAGGCAAGGCGATCAGCGCTCCGTATGGCACCGGCTGGCGCGCGCGCAAGCGGCGGTACAGGCCAGGCGGGGAGCCCGAGGCTTCGAAATCGATCCGGTAGGTGTAGTTGACCTGGTAGGTTTCACCGGCACGCAGCGCTTCGTGGATACGGGCGATCGCGGCGTGGAAGGTTGGACGGTCCACGCTCGGCCGGAATGCGCCGACACTCGCAGGCGAGGGCGTCACGCCGTCCATCGCGGCGAGCCACGCATCCACCTGCTCGCGCGAGAGCCGCGCCAGTTCGCGGAAGAGGAGAATGCGCAGGGCGGGCTCGCGGGAGCCCGCCACCGCGAGATGGCCTAGCCCCTGGAGCGCCAGGCCCCACTCGTAATCGCCTAGCAGCACCGCGTGGGCCCCGCCGCGCATGGCTGCATCGGCTTGCTGCCACGCCTGCCCGAGCCCCGCCGGATCCGTGCAGCGGATCTCGCGCAGGAAGCCAGTGTACAGGCGGCTGGTGGGCTGGCCTGGCGTGGCGGTGGCATCGTCGAGCAACGCGTAGCAGTCGTCGCCGCCCGCTTGCAGCCTGGCATGGGAGTTTGTCATGGCGCAGCCCTCTTCCTGGCCGGGGCGAACCGCTTGCCCGGTCTTAGTCAAACATCAGCAATCAGCAATCAGCAATCAGCAATCAGCAATCAGCAATCAGCAATCAGCAATCAGCAATCAGCAATCAGCAATCAGCAATCAGCAATCAGCAATCAGCAATCAGCAACTCGCCCATGCCGTCCACCGCGAGGTCGCCCACCAGGCGGCGCGGCCGCAGCGCGGGCAAGGCCGTGAAGGGGCCGCCGGCACGCGCCAGGTTGCGTGCCAGCAGCGTCCAGAACACGTCGAAATTGCCGTCGGTGCGCACGAAGGTCGCGCGCGGCTGCGACCTGGCGCTGAGCAGCACGATGGTGCCGCGGCGCATGCCGTAAGCCAGGTGGGCACCAGCGGCGCCCGCGATCGCGATGGTGCCGGCGACCATGCGCGAGCCCGTGAAATCCCCGGCGCTGCCCGCCACCAGTGCGGTGCCGCGCCGCATGCGGTCGCCAAAACGGTCGCCGGCGTTGCCGCCGATGGCGAGCGTGCCGCCGCGCATGCCGTCCATGTCGCCAGGCAGCGCCGCGGCGGCGAAGTCCCCGGTATGGCCGCCGACCGCGACGTGGCCGCCGGCCATTGCCGCCGCCGTGAAGTCGCCTGCGTTGCCGTCCACGCGCAGCGTGCCGCCTTGCATGCCGCAGCCGAGATAGTCGCCTGCGTTGCCGTCGACCCGCAACGTGCCGCCGGCCATTTGCCAGCCGATCCGGTCAAAGCGTCCCAGGTCGCCTTCGAAGGTGAGGGTGGGCTCGCCATCGGCGGCCTGCGCCCGTATGGTAAACAGTTCGCCCAGGGCGATGCGCTCATTGCCATGCCACAAGGACAGGCGCGCTACCGCGTCCGGCGCCATGCCGGCCAAGGCGGCGGGCGTCAGCTGGCGCAGGTCGATCCGCAGCGCGGGGGCGTTGGCCAGGCGCAGGGTCAGGCCGCTCATGCGCATTCTCCCGGGCTGGCGAGTCGGTGCAGGTGGAAGTGGAAGGGGCCGAGCTTGCCGCCGTAGTTGCCGGCGGAAATGCGCACCAGCCCTGCGGCGGCGCCGCGCTCGGCGAGCGCCGCGATCCCGGCCCGCATGGCGGCGGCCACGTCGCCTTGCGTCAGGCCATCGATCACGATCTCCAGCACGCAGCGCACGGTGGGCCCAAGCTGGCTGCCGGCCACCAGCCCGGACAGGCTGGGGCAGAAGGCGTCATTGGTGGAAGCATGCATGCCGGCGTACCTGGCGCCGACCTTCGAGCCGGAGCGGACCACGCCGCCAGGAAAAGGCATGATGATATTGGGCACCTGCCGCATCGCCGCCACCGCGGCCTCGGCCGCGGCCAGCGCGCTGTCGGTGTCGCGGGCCAGCATCAGCAGGTTGCCGCCACCCACCGCCTTGACCACCGCGGTGGTTTCCTGGCAGACGAACTCGCCGTCCATCACC
This sequence comes from Cupriavidus sp. YAF13, assembly GCF_052113425.1. NCBI lineage: Bacteria > Pseudomonadati > Pseudomonadota > Betaproteobacteria > Burkholderiales > Burkholderiaceae > Cupriavidus > Cupriavidus sp. YAF13. The sequence goes on along the minus strand of NZ_JBFRDD010000008.1, from coordinate 46,617 downwards.
GGCACGCGCCAGTAGCGCACGCCGTCGATCATCTTGGCGATCTGCCAGCCGTCGCCGAAAAAACGCAGGTTCTTGCCCAGCGGGATGGCCTCGCCCTCGGTCAGCCCCGCGTACACCGCCGTGGTGGGACAGGTCAGCACGCACTGGCCAACGCGGCGCTCGACCTGCTTGGCCAGCTCCTTGTCCGACATCGAGAACAGCAGCACGGCTACGCCGGGGCGCCCGTCGGGCGAGTCGGCTGGCTGGATCTCGCGCTCGATGCCGGCTTCGCAGCCGCAGGCGATTACCGAAGTCGCGAAGCCCGTGAGCGCGGCCGCGGCATGCCGGGCCCAGGTCAGGCTGTGCGCCGTGACCAGCAGGCGGGTGGCCTTCATCGGGAAAGCTTCCGCGAAGGTGTCGTCGATGGTGATTCCGTTGATCAGCATGCGGGATGTCCCCAGGCGCGCGGCAGTGTCGAGAGCCCGTTCATACGGTGTCCTGCCCGCACAGCGGCTCGCACTGCGCCGGCAGCAGCCGGCCGCCATTGCAGCAGGCGCACAGTTCGTCGTGGCCGATGGCGGCGTTGTCGAAATCGAGCGCGAGATGGCGATCGCTGTACTTGCGCAGGGTCTTTTCGATGCCCTTGTCGTACTCGGGCTCCACATAGTGCGTGCCGCCGGCAGGCGTGGCGATGATGCGCCCCGCGCGCGCCACCAGGGCGCCGTCCTTGAACACATACTCCGGCGCGGTGAACATGGTTTCGCGGTTGGCATCCTCGCGGTACACCGCGATGTCGGCCGCCGCCCCCGCGCCCAGGTGGCCGCGGTCGCGCAGGCCGAGCAGGCGCGCCGGGCCGGCCCGGGTCAGCACGGCAATCTCGTACAGCGTCAGTTCCCGCTTGATATCGGGCAGCGCGCAGTTGGCGGCTACCTCCGGGTGCAGCCTGCCGAGCTGCTCGTCGCGGAAGGACTTGTCCATCAGCAGGCGGATCAGGTGCGGGTAGCTGGTGAACGGGCCACCATTGGGGTGGTCCGTGGTCAGCGTCACCTGCCAGGGGTTCTTGACGGTCAGGAACACTTCCAGGCCAATGGCCCATTGCAGCGCATTGACGTAGCTCTGCTCGCGGTAGCGGAACGGCACCACGCCGCAGCCGGCGTCGCATTCGATATCGGCGCCGATCCATTTGCGCGGGTGCGCCAGGTCGGCGTTCCTCACCTGCATCATGGTGTCGCCCGATGCGGTCACGGTCTGGCCGAAGATGATCTGGCCCACGTCGATCGAGATATTGGGGCGGGCGTTGACCGCCTCGGTGATGCGCAGCGCGGCCGAGGAGAACTTGTGCGGCCCGTCCACGCCGTAGCTGTGGAACTGGATATGGGTCAGGTGGCCCGGCAGGCCTTCGAGCGCGTCGATGGTGGCCAGGGTCGACTCGATATTGCCCGGCACCCCGAGGTTGCTGGCGTGGATATGCAAGGGGTGGGGCACCTTGAGTTCGGTCAGCGCCTGGCTCAGCGTGCGCAGCACGTCGCGCGGGGTGATGCGGTAATGGACGTGCTGGTCGTCGACGTCGAGCTGGCGCTGGTTGAACTTGAAGGCCGAGATGCCGCCCGGGTTGACCACCTTGACCCCCAGGGCCTTGCTGGCGTTGATGGTCCAGCCGACATAGTCGCGGATGCGCTGGAAGTCGGCGCCCTCGGCGAGCATGCGCAGGAACAGGTCGTCGTTGCCGAGCATGACGTAGGCGCCATGGTCGATGACCGGCGTGTCGCCCATCTCGAAATGCGTCTGGCGCGCGTTCGACGCCATCATGGCAGGCTCGAACGCGGCGGTGTAGCCCATCTGCGCATAGCGGTAGCCGGTTGCCAGCGTGCCGGGCGTGCAGGTGCCGCAGGAGGCCAGCTCCAGCGGCCCGGCGGCGGGCAGGTTGTCGCGGTGGTCCTCGGGCAGCAGCATGCGGGCCAGGTTGACCTTGCCGCCGCCGATATGCGAATGCATGTCGATGCCGCCTGCCATCACCACCATGCCGCCGATATCGAGTTCCGCCTCGGCGCGCGTGCCGGGTGGTTGCGCGACGATGCGGCCGTCGCGGATATAGAGGTCGGCAAGCTGGCCGTCGATGCCCCGTGCGGGGTCGTACACGCGGCCGCCGTGCAGGCGCAGGGTGCTCATGATGCGGACTCCGTGGGCGCGCTCGCTTGCCGCAGCCGTGCCAGCAATTGCGCCGCCACCGCCGCGACCGTAGGCAGGCCGTCGTCGCGCAGCGGGGTGAGTGGCAGCACGATGCCGCCATCGGTGCGGAACAGGTGCCCGGCCGAGCCGATGCCCGGCGTCGATACCGGAATGAAGACGCCGGGACGCCCGGCCATCGACGCGGCCAGCGCCGGATGCCCGAGCACCACGGTGGGCACGGGGGTTGCGGGCGCAGGCAGGTCCGGTGTGAAACTGGCGACCCACAGCAGGGCATCGACAGCGCCGCCGCGCAGCAGGCGCTCGGTCCCGTGCCGGTGCGGATCGTGATCGAGTCCGCCAGCGTGCACATGCGTGCGCAGAGGTAAGCCGGACAGCCAGGTAATGGCCTGGTTGACGGTATTGCCGCCGTCGTCGCCGCCGAGCGACACGGCGCCGGCGCGCGTGGTGCGGTTGAGCGTCTTGACCAGCTGGTGGATGCCCTCGATCAGCAGCGCGGCATGCTTGCCGCCCGCCTGCGCGCAGAGGGTGGACGGCGTACACACAATGACCGCGTAACGCGCCGCCAGCAAGCGGGCCGAGAGATCGCGCAGCGCTGCCGGAGCGATGTTGCCGTCGGCCAGTGCGCGCGGGCGGCACAGGGCGTTCAGCAGGGCGAGTGCCTGGTACAGGTCCTCGCCCTCGGGCAGCGCAACCTCGCTGCAGCGTGCGTTTGGGAGTTGTGCCGCCGCCGGGTCGGCCGGCGTGCCCAGGAAGACCAGCTCGCGCGTGCACGGCTGCTCGCTGTCCGCCAGGCCGCAGCGCCGGAAGAACTCGGGGTGTTTCTGCGAGGGCTGGGTGCCGATGCACAGGATCAGGTCGGCATGGTTGCGTACCTCGGCCAGCGTGGTGGTGAACGCGCCGCGATCCTGCAGCGCGCGCAGGCTGGCCGTCATGGCATCGCCATGCGCATGGTCGAGCACCGCGCCGCTGTGGTTGGCCAGGGCGTAAAGCGCGCGCGTGCCGGCCACGTCGGTGGCGAGGCCGCCGAACAGCGGGAGCCGGCTCTCGCGCAGCAGGCGCGCGGCAGCGTCGAGCGCCTGGGGCAGTGACACGGGGCGGCCATCGGCGCTCGGTGTGGTAGCCATTGCTCGCGCATCGAACCAGGCCAGCGCGCTTGCCGCGCGCGGACAGGTGCTGCCGGTCAGTGCCGGTGTCCGTCCGCCCGCGGCTTCTTGCGCAACGTCGAGCCCGTCGCACAGCAGCGCGCAGAAGGGACAGGTCCAGGTGACCCGGCCGGCTGGGCGGCCGCGGGTGTCGGAGGGGAGTTCGGGAGCGGGTGCCATGCCCATGTCGAGCAAAGCCTGTGCCAGCGGCTGGCCGCATGCCGCCGCGCGAGCGCCATCTGCCCGCCACGGCGAGCGCAAGGCGCCTGGCGAAGGGGAACCCCCAGCGCAAGGGATGCGCCAGGGGCCGGAGCAACGAGACAACCGGTGCTCCGTGCGCGGGGCAACCTGTCACCCCGGTTGGTTGCGCATGCGGCGCCAAGCCGCGCCGGCGCGCCGTGGCAGGCTGGCATGGAACGTGTTTATGCCTGCTTGTTTGTTTGCTTGAGGGTACCGCGTGCGCGGATCAGGGGGACTTTCCTCCCTGGCCAGCCGGCGGGATACGGAGATCGTGAATGGCCGATGCAACCAGCCAGGCGCTGGCCCCGGCATGCGCGGCGGCGGCCAGGTCGGCGCCATCGCGAATGCCGCCGGCGCCGACCAGCCTGCGCCCGGCGCCCGCTTGCGCGCGGATAGCCGCGAGCGTCGCCAGGTCGGGCCCTTCGAACGCGCCGACGCGATCCAGTGCCATCACGATCAGTTGCGCCGGCCATGCGGCACTGGCCTGCCACCATGCCGCGTTGCCCAGCGGCATGCCATGGCGCCGGTCGAGCGAGAGCACGGCGCCGGGCCAGGTGTCGAAGGGCGGTGCGCTGCCTGCCGCGGCGGGCGGCTCGCACAAGCTTTCGCTGCCGAACACCGGCACCACCCGCGCGCCCTTGCCGTGCAGCGCAGCCAGTGCCGCAGTGGCCTGCGCGGCATTGGAGAAGCCGGCGTCCAGCCAGAGTTCGGTTTCCGGCAAGGCCCGGCAAAGGGCCTGCAACGCCACAAGCTGGGCGGCGCGCCCCGTGAGCGCGTCGAGGTCGGCGATATACAGCGTGCGGCTGGCGCAATACGCAAGCATCGCCCGCGCCAGTGCCACCGGATCGCTGCCCGGATGCAGGCCGGACACGATGGGGCGGTACTGGTCGCGCTGGCCGCGCACCGCTCGGACAACGCGGCCGTCGAGAAGATCGATGACTGGGATGATGTGCATGGAGAGGGAATGATGACGCGTATGTTCGTCTATGAATATGTCAGTGGGGGCGCCATGGACACCCGCGCGGTGCCGCACCTGCTGCGCCAGGGCAGGGCCATGCGTGACGCGATGATCGCAGATTTGGCGCGCATCGGCGACGTGGCGCTCACCTGCGTGGCGCTGCCCGGCGAGCTGCCAGCGGATTGCCATGGCGCGCACAAGGTGAGCTGGTGCGCGCGCATGCCCGGCGAGGACACGGCGGACTTCGTGCGCCGCCAGGCGGCTTGCCACGACGTGAGCTGGGTCGTGGCGCCGGAATCCGAGGGGGCGCTGCTGAGCCTGCACTACGTGGTGGGCGACGCGCGCTGGCTGGGCTGCGACGCCGGCGCGATCGCGCTGGCCACCAGCAAGCGCGCCACCGCGCAGCGGCTTGCCGCGCTCGGCGTCGCCGCGACCCGGCCATGGAGCGAAGGGGACGCGGCCGAGCCTGGGCGCTGGGTGGTCAAGCCGGACGATGGCGCGGGATCGGTGGCGACGTACGCCTACGACGGTTTCGACGCGGCGCATGCAGCCTGGCTGCGGCGGCTCGCGCAGGGCGAGCCGGTGGTGCTGGAGCCCTGGGTGGAGGGCGAGCCGCTAAGCCTGTCGCTATTGTGCGGCCCGGGCGGCACCGAACTGCTGAGCGTGAACGCGCAGCGTATTCGCGTCGATGCGCGCGGGCAGGTGCACGACGACGGCGTGCAGATCAATGCCATCGAACGCAAGGGTTCGGCGGGCCGCTGGCTGGCGGACGTGGCAGAGTGCGTGGCGGCGGGCATGCCGGGCTTGCGGGGGTTCGTCGGTATCGATCTGGTCTGGCACCCCGGGCGCGGCCCGGTGGTGATCGAGGTGAATCCTCGGGTGACCTGCGCCTATGCGGGCCTGTCAGCCGAACTGGGCCGCAACCTGGCCTGCGAGATGCTGGCGGGACACCAGATCCTGGCCGAGCGCCTGGTCGCCAATGGAGCCGCCCATGGCCGCTGAGCGCGTTGTCTACGGGTGGGACCTGGGCGGCGCCAATATCAAGGCAACCCGCCTGGAGGACGGCGTCGTGCGCGATATCGCGCAGTGGGCCTGTCCCTTGTGGCAGGGCTTGCATTTGCTGGACGACGTGCTGGCGCAGGCGCGCGCGCGCTGGCCCGATTGCGGGCACGCCGAGCACGCAGTCACCATGACCGGCGAAATGGCCGACCTGTTCGAGCACCGCGAGGCCGGCGTGGTGGCGCTGGCTGACATCATGTGGGGCGCCTTTGGTGAGCGCGCCGTCTTCTTCGCCGGCGCTGCGGGCTGGCGCACGCGGCGCCAGGTGGCGGCGGACTGGCAGCACATCGCCTCGGCCAACTGGGTGGCGACCGCCCGCATGGCGGCTGAGCGCATCGGTCACGGCGTGCTGGTGGACATCGGCACCACCACCAGCGACCTGATTCCCATCGTGGATGGCGAGGTGGCGGCGCAGGGACGCGACGATGCTGGCCGGCTTGCTTGCGGCGAACTGGTGTACCTGGGCGTGGCGCGCACGCCCCTGTGCGCGCTGGCGCGCCGCGTCGCCTTGAAGGGCACCAGCTACAACGTGATGAACGAGCTGTTCGCCACCACCGCCGATGTGTACCGGATCACGGGGGAGCTGCCCGACGCGCACGATCCCCACCCGGCCGCGGACGGCGGCGCCAAGACGCCGGAGGCAACACGGCAGCGGCTGGCCAGGATGATCGGCCACGATGCGCGCGACGCGCCACCGGCGGCATGGCTTGAGGTTGCGCGCGAGTGGCGGCTGGCCCAGATCGCGGCGCTGGGCGACAACCTGCTGCGTGTCATCGACCGGTCCGGCTTGCCGCCGGACGCGCCGCTGATCGGCGCGGGCTGCGGGCATTTCCTGGCGCGCGATCTGGCTGGCCGGCTCGGCCGTCCCTATCGGGCCTTTGAAAACCTCACAGGCATGGCGCCGGCCCACACGGAGTGGGCGCGCGTGTGCGCCCCCAGCGTTGCCGTGGCGGTACTGCTGTGGCAAGCGGGGGGCGAGGCAGTCGCGATGGACGGCACGCAGGCATGCCAATGACGCGTTGCCGGTGTGCCGCACTGAAGGGGGAGTCCCTGTGCACGTCATAAAGATCGGCGGCAGCCTTGGCCGCGACCCACTGTTACGAGACTGGCTGCGGGAACTGGCCGCGCGCGGCGGCGGGCGCGTGGTGGTGGTGCCGGGCGGCGGCGTGTTTGCCGACCAGGTGCGCGAATACCAGGCGCAATGGGCTTTCGACGACCTGGTTGCGCACAATATGGCGGTGCTGGCCATGGTCCAGTACGGCTTGATGTTGCAAGGCCTGTGCCACGGCCTGACGGTGGCCGCCGACGACAATGCGATCCGTGCCGTGCTGCGCGATGGCGGCGTTGCGGTATGGACGCCGTTGGACCTGCTGCGCACAGCGCCGGACGCGTTGACGAACTGGGACGCGACTTCCGACAGCATGGCCGCGTGGCTGGCCAGCCGGCTTGGCGCGCGGCGGTTGGTACTGGTCAAGTCGTGCCCGCTCAAGCTGGGGATGACGCTGGCACAGTATGCGCACGCCGGGGTGGTCGACCGCGGCTTCTGCCATTACACACGCGACGCGGCATATCCGGTCGAGCTTCTGCAAAAAGAGGATCTGCAGCGCTTGCGTGCGTTGTTCAGCGGCGCCCCGCGAGGCGGGGTCGCGTAGACGTGCGCTGCTCAGGCCGGCTGCGGTTCCAATGCGGCCGCCGGGTGCAAACCAGCGCGCAGCGCCGCCACCTTGGCCGGATCGAGGTGCCCAGCGCGCCCGCCGTCGCACAGCGCCCCACGGAAGCCGGCAAAGTCCGGCGCCAGCGCATGCAGCCGCGGCAGATGTTCGAGCTGTAGTGAGCCGGCCAGGCCAACCTTGACGCCCCCGGCCCGTGCGATGCGGGTCATGGCCGCGAGCGTGGCCATGTCGACGCAGTCGAACAGGCTGCCCGCCTGCTTGCCCGCGGTATCGGCCATCACCGCCGGAAAGCCCATCCCGCAGGCCTCTTCAACCAGCTTCAGGTCCACCCCATGGTCGGCCAGGAACACCGGCACCACCTGCCATGGCAGGGTGGCCAGGCGCCGCAAGGCTTCGCGCGCGTGCTCGCCGGGCGCCACGCCCACCTTGACGTAGTCGACGCCGCATTCGCCAATGGTGTTGGCCATCAGCATCATGACGGCATGCTCGGCCGGCGCCAGGTCGCCGATCGTCGCGCTCAGCAAGTGCCCGGGCCAGCGTGCGCGCACCGCGCCAACCACCTCGCGCACGGTTGGCGCGGGCAGCGCGCCGAGCGCCCCCGCCCTGGGCTCCTTCAGGTCGATCAGGTCGGCCCCCGCGGTGGCGGCTTGCAGGGCCTCCACCTCATTGCGTACGCTGGTCAGCAGGGATGTCATCGGGTCTTCTCCAGGATGGGCTCGGGGGCGGCGCTGTGGCCGGTATTGCCTGCATGCCAGGCCGCGACGCGGTCCTGCAGCCATTGCCATGCTTCGCGTTCCGCCGCGCCGGCGGTCTTGTCGATGGCGATCTGCAGGTAGGCCATCTCGCGGGCGATCTTGTCGGCCGGCAGCAGGTGCAGCCGGCTGACCAGCACCGCGCCTTCGATGACTGCCGCTTGCGCGCGGTTGAATCCGGGAAAGTCACCGTGACGGGCCTCGTGCACGCGGCCCATGCGCAGCGAAGGCCGCGCGGGATCGCCGCCTTGCTGCATCAGGCGCAGTTCGATGTGGCTCAGCGCGCTGGCCAGCCGCACGCCATGGATCCGCTCCGCCGGCACGGTGGGCCACTGGCGGCGGCCGGCGAGGCAGCCGGCAAAGACGCACACGTCCGTGGTCAGGTTGACCACGGCGGTGCCGGTGCCGACGATGTTGTCGTAGGTGGCGGAGGGCCTGAACGGCATCAGCACGATGTCGCTGCCCTGGTAGCGCACGCCCATCGGCGCGATATGCGCCGCACCGTCCGCCGAGATGGTGGTGACAACGGTTTCGTAGATCACGTCATTGCTCATGGTGCTTGCCCTCATGCCCGCTTTCGCATGGTGGCGCCCGGTGCGCACCATGCGGTCAGATCCTGCGCATCGCGCTCGGCCGCGCAGCCCCAGTCCAGCGGCTGGTCCTGTACGTAGCGCTTGCCCAGGCGCCAGGCGATCTCCGCGCGCGCCAGTTCCACACCCAGGTAGAAGGCGTGGTTGCCGTCGTGCTCCAGTTGCAGCCGGGGAAACAGGGTGAAGGGGTCGGCGGCCACGTGGTGCCCGTCGCGGTTGTAGGCGTGTATCCCTTGCTCGGAGACCTGCACGCGGAAGTTCGGGTCGCGGATCGCGCTGGCGGTCTCGGCGATTTCCTCCGGCGTATCAGGGTAGGGCTCGCGCGCATGCAGCGTCATCATCTGATCGGTGATGCCTTTGGGCAGGGCGTTCTGCTCGCGCGCGGCGTACATCATCCGGCGTGCCACGTCTGCTTCGCGAATGGCGCGGCGCGCATGGCCGCTGACCTGGGTGGTCAGGATCGCCGAGGCGTGCAGTTCCACCGCGATGCCCATCAGGATGGCGTTGATGCCGCCGGTGTCCGCCTCGGTCAGCTCGGTCAGGTTGCCCACGCCGAGCATGATGGGCGCCTTGGGAAAGCGCTGGCGCAGCCGCTCGTAGCGCCCGAGCGAGGCCAGCAGGCCGAACGGGATCGGGTCGAGAATGGCGTCGGCGATATAGGCCCGGCCGCGCTGTTCCATGGCTTCGATCGCCGCGTACAGCGACGCTTCGTCGCCCGGCTGCTGCGGCACCAGGATCGGCGTGGCGGCGACTTCGTCCGTCACCCACAGGGTGTCCAGGGTCAGGCTAAGCAGGTAGTCCGCGCCGGCCTTGCCGCCGCGCACCAATTCGCCGGCGTTCATCGAATCCACGCTGACCAGGAAGCCCTCCGCCTTCAGCGCGCGCACCGTGTCCTCCAGGTGCGGGAAGGGCGTGGCGGGCAGGCAGCCAAGGTCGATGACGTCGGCGCCATCCGCCCGGTGCCGGCGCGCCCGCGCGCATACGCTTTCGATATCGAGCTGGGGCGCGTCGACGATCTCGGCGAAGATGGCGATGTCGTGCCGCGACAGGTCGACCGGCTTGGCCTTTCGATTGAAGAACTGTGGCAGGTCCTTGAGCTCTTCCGGCCCGCGCTCCACCGGCATGCCGTAGTGCAGCGACAGTGCATCGAGATCGCCGCGGCAGCGGCCCGGCACGATGATGCGGTCCGCCACCACGGGCGCGGCCACCCGGCGGCGCACCAGGTCGGCAGTCATCAACGCAGCCACCTGCACGCCGATTTCGCGGATCTCCCAGGAGAACGGCGCGGGCTCCAGGCTCCGCAGCACGCGTTCCAGGCCTTTTTCCGCCAGGCGGCCGGTCAGGAAGACGATGTGTTCCATGTCAGTGTCAGTGCCTTCAGTCGTTGATCCAGCGTGCGCCGCAGCGCGTCAATGGAACACACCACTTCGCAATGGTCGATACGCCGCAGCCGTTCCACGTTCTCCAGTTCGATATTGCGGGGATGCAGCTTCAGCCAGCCGTCCGGCCCCTTGGTGACCACCACGGGCTCCGTGTCGCACGCATACACGATGCCGGGGATGCCGAGCTTGCCCGCCTGGGCGAGGATATTGGTTGGCAGCGTGTCGGAGATGCCGGCGACGCATTTGGCCACGGTATTGCTGGTGGCCGGCGCGACGATGGCGGTGTGGTAGCGGCGCGCATAGAACATGCCAACCGGTGCGGCGCTGGCCGTCTTGTCGCGGAAGACCCGGAAGCGCGCTTTCAGGTCCTTCAGCTGCATGCCGTAGATCGCCAGTACTTCCTCGGCCGCGCGCGACAGGAACAGGTCCACATCGGGCAGGGCCGCGGCCAGCGCCAGGCTTTCTTCGAGGAAATGCCCGGAGCCGGTGATGGCCCAGGCAAAGCGCGGGGCGCCATCGCTCGGGGCACGGGCTTCCGGGCCGTCGTTGCCGATGACGGTAAATCCTTCGGCGTCGAGGTGAAGGGCTGCTGATGGGTGGGGCGACATGCGGCTCGCTAAGATGATCGACCTGGGCTGTAACGATTGCAGGAGTCGTGCCTGGCATTGGCGCCTTGATCCGCAAGGCCTTGGCGGGGGATTGCGCCGGCTCGACTGCGCCGTCGGCGGGACAGGTTGTGTCGTTCAGTTGCCTATGTCCCGCGGCCGCGCGCCACGCTGGCCGGCCGCCGGGCCGCGTCGGAACTGGGACGCTGGCCCGTGCGTTCGTGTGGCCTGCTTCTTGCGAGACGGGCACGGGAGCGTGGTCGCCGGCCGCGCGCTGTTGCAAGGAGGGCAGATGAAACGAGACGACATGATGTTGCAGGCTGAGGTGGCGAGGTTCGGCCTGCTGCCGGGCCTGATGGCGGAATCCATGGCCGCCCGTGAGGCGCCGGCGTCCTCGCCCGGGTCGATGGACCTGATCTTTATCGAGGGCTTCGAAGGACAGACCATCATCGGCATCGACGACAGCGAGCTGCGCACCCCGCAGCCGCTGCGTATCGACCTGACCGCCGGGCTGGCGCGCAGCGGCGCCTGCAGCAGCGACCGGATCGGCGACACCATCGACTACGGCAAGGTGCGCACCGCGTTGCGGGAGTTGATGGCCACGCACCGCCTGCAACTGCTCGAAGCCTTTGCCGAGCGCGTGGCGCAATTGCTGCTGGAGGATTTTGGCGCGCACTGGGTGCGCGTCGTTGTGGTCAAGCCGAAGAAATTCGATGACGTTGACACGGTGGGGGTTGCGATAGAGCGGCGGCGGGACGCGTCACCGCGCGCGCGCGATCCTGGGCACGGCTGGATGGATCGGGGCGCCGTCAACGTCTAGGCCTGTACCGGCGTGGCGCCGGAACAGCCCTGCGCCACGCCGATTTGCGCTACCCGGTGCTACCTGGTGTGGACAATCCCGGCGGCCGGACGCGGATCGATCGGCATGACGCATAGCGCCGAATCGAGGCAGCCCGCGATCATCGCGCTGGCCACCGTCAGGTCGGCGCTGGTGCCGGGGTTCAAGCCGCCGGCTTTCAGCTCCCGGTCCCAATGCGCCAGTTCCTCCGAACCGATTGACTGGCCAGCCTCGAAGCGCCAGTGGAACAGGCGCGCCCGAGCGCTCACGCGCCTTGCCGCCGGCAGCCCATGCTTGCGCGCGATATGCGAGTCCGGAAAGCGCGCCAGGAAGGCGATGTGGACGGCCGTCACCGCCCGATGCAGCCGCTCGGGCCAGGGGCCGTGCCCGGCCAGGTGCCGGCGCAGCACCGGCAGGCCGAGGGTGAAGAGGTCGGCGTAGCCGTTCGCATACTGGCGCGCCACGGTATCGCGCATGGCAGCCAGGTGCATGGCGGCGCGCAGGTTGACCGTTGGCCTGGCGGCCACGTCCTGCTCCGGCGCCGCGCCAAGGCCGGCCGGCATGGCGTGCGCGATCGCGCGATAGGCGGCCTCGGCATCGGCCACGGTCAGGCCCGCCAGTACCGCCTTGGTCCGCTTGCGGAGCGTTTCGGCATCGCGCGGCGGCTCGCCTTGCGCGGCGGCGGCCAGCGGCGCGCAGAGCAGCAGGATGCCAAGATTGGTGTTGCACCGCGCCACCGCCTGCGTTTGCGCGACCGCCTCCTCGATACGCGCGCCGACCGTGAGCGCGGCATCGGTCAATGGTGCCACCGCCGCCGCCGCGCTGTCCAGGAAGAGCCTGGCAGTCATGCCGTGGCCGGGGGCATCCATGCTGACATTGCCCGGTTTGGCCACCGCCACGTCCAGCGTGCACGCCCACAGGAATGCCGCCGCGGCATTGCCGGCCACGCTGTTGTCCGGTGCCGTTCTCACGCCACGGCTCCCTGGCGCACCGAGGGCAGCTTGCGCTCCAGCAGATCATCGACGAGCAGGCCGGCGATATCGACCGCCGTGACGGATTGCAGCCCATGCCAGGCCGCCACGCCATTGACCTCGATGACCATCGCCTGATCCGTGTCTTCCCCGTCACCGACGGGAACGAGATCCACGCCGGCGTAGTCGAGGCCAAGCGCTTCGGTTGCGCGCACGGCAAGTGCAGCCAGCGCCGGCGTGATGTCGGCGTGCTCGCAGCTGGCACCTTGCGCCACATTGTGAATCCAGCCCTGGCTGACGCGGCGCATGGCCGCCACCGCCCGTGCGCCGACCACCAGCACGCGCCAGTCGAACCCAGGCCTGCCGGGCGCGGCCGCAGAGGGGACGAAGCGCTGCAGGTAGGCCACATGCCGGTATGCCGCCAGCGCAGGCATCGGCACGGGCGCGTGGTCTGCCTCGACCGTGCCGATGCGCTGCAGCCCCTTGCCCTGCGAGCCGAACAGCGGCTTGAGCACCAGCGCGCGCCCGGCAGCGCTCTCGCGCATCACCGTGCGCTGCGCGTGCGGCGCGGATTCGCTCACCCAGGTCGCGGGCGTGGGAATGCCGGCCAGATGCAGCAGGAAGCTGGTCATGCCCTTGTCCACGCTGCGCTCGATGGCGCGCGCGTCGTTGTACACGGGCACGCCCAGTTCGCGCAGCGCGTGCAGGATGCCCAGCCGCAGCGTGACCTGCTCGAAGCTGCCGGACGCGAGGCCGCGCACGATCACGGCATCTGGCAGGGCGCGCCCATAGCCTGGGATCGCCAGCCCGTGCCAGGCCCACGTGGTGTCGATCCGGCAATCGGCCAGGTCCACGCAGCGGCCTTCGCAGCCGCGCTCGCGCAGCGCCCGCTTCAGCGTGGCGGTGTGCCAGCCGGTTTCGTCGGTCATGATGGCGACGCGTAGCGGGCCGCGCGCAGGGGAGGCGGCCATGTCAGGCTTCCTGCAGCCATTGGCCGCGCAGCAGCGGCAGGTTCAGCGCGCCCGCGTGCCACGTCCGGCCGGAAGCGAGGTTGCTGACCCATGCCTCGGCGGGCGCGAACAGGGCCGGGTCGATGCGGTAGAAGTCGTTGCCATATTCCCTGAACACATCGCCGAAGGGGCGCCCATAGTCGCGCGACCTGGCCGAGGGGAGCGCGAGGGCAAGCGCGCGGGCGGCATCGTCGTCGGTGTCGACCGTCAGGTGCACGCTGCCGCCGTACAGGATGGCGTCGTTGGTGCGGCCCATCGCATCGCCCGCATCGGCGCCCGGTGGCGGCAGTGGCGCGACACCGCTGCCGCCGACGATGCGGTCCAGCGGGAAGCCGAGCACGTGCGCCTTGTGTAGCGCGACCTCCAGCACGCGGCCCACCACCTGCGTGGTGCCGGCCAGGCTTGCCGTCGGCGTCAGGATCACGGTCAGTTGCCCGGGCTGCAGTCCGCAGTCCCGCAGTATCTTCTGGATGACGACCTCCGGCGGCGTGCGGTCGACTTCCAGCACCAGGCAGGCGCCGCCGTCACCGTCGCGCAGGCTGTCGCGGTAGCCGAGCGCCTCGAACAGCGTTTCCTTGCCAGCGAGCGCGCGCGCCGGGCCGGAGCCCAGCGCGAAGAACTTCCTGCCGCCGGTTTCCTCCTTGCTGGCGCTCAGGCTCCAGCCGGCGTACTGGCTGGCCAGGCAGGCCAGCACAGGCTGCCCGCTGCTGACCTCGATGTGCGTGGGCCAGCCTTCGCCGCCGTGGCACAACCGCACCTGACCCAGTCCGCCCATGCAGATCGCGGCGATGGCAACGCCCGCCTCGACGCTGCCTCGGGTCTCGACGCCGGCATCGACGAGGCGCACGCCCTGTGGCCCTTCGGAGACTGCGATCTGCCATTCGGCGCGATGGCCGAGCAGGTGCGAGACGAGCGGCTGGCTAAGCGCGTTGACGCTGAGCGTGGCGGTGGGATTCGTTGTGCTTGGCATGGTGCCTCGGTTCGGTGGTGGTGGGGGCCAGGGCCTTGCGCTCAGGACAGTTCGGCCCCGACTGCGCGCGCCATCGCCATGGCTTCGGGCAAGCCCAGGTAGACAGGCTTGGCGGCTTCGCGCATCGCGAGGAACAGCCGGTGCTGCACCTGGTACTTGATATTGCCGATGGCGAGCGCACCGACCCCCAAGGCTTGGCCAGCGGCGATGGGCTTGCCGTCGTCCATGGCATCCACCCCGGCGATGCCGGCCGGCGGGACGGCGTTGACGTCGGCGGCCACCAGCAGCTTGCCCGCGGCGGCACGGTTCGCCTCGCTGACGACCTGGACGCCGGCGCTCGCGGTGGCGAAGACGACTTCGGCTTCGGCCAGCGCGGCCCGCAGCGTGTCGGCCGAGCGGATCAGGATGCCTTCGGTCTGGGCGTTGAAGCGTTCGTTGGTTTCCCGGCTGATGCGGGTGGCCTGAGTATCGTCGGTGCGGTTGGACAGCCATACCCGAGCGCCCAGTTGGGAGGCCAGCGCTCCCGCCACGCGGCCCACGGCGCCGCCGCCGCCAAGCACTAGCACCCTGCGGCCGGAGAAATCGGTTTGATGCACCTTGCGCAGTTGCCGCTCGACGGCGGCCACCAGCGCCGCGGCGGTGGTGTAGGAACCGCTGGGGTCGGCGAAGACGGACACCGCGAAAGGCGGCACCATGGCCTTGCGCGCCGCGTCGAGCATGTCGGTCGCCAGTACCACATCACGACCGCCGATGAAGACACCGGTGTTGGCGACGCCTTTCGGGCCGCGGGAGAAGATGGCGTCCTGGGTCAGGGCCGCGATGTTGTCGAGGCCGACTTCGGTGTAGGGGACGACGTGCTCGTAGCCGGCGTCGATGGCCATGTTGACGTCGAAGGGGCTGGCTTGCCGGGTTGGGGTGAACATGTGGAGGATGTAGGGGCGTGCCATTTGGGAGTGCTCCGTGGTCTGGGTGCTCAATATCAAGTCATTGGGAAGTAACAGCCGTCGGCGTTCCAAACGGTGTTGGCGCATCCTGTCACCAGCCTCACGCCGCACTGCGCTGCCGCGCCGATGGCACGACTTGCGCTCCACGATTGCCCCCTGTGACAATGCGTGCTTGCAGGAAGGGCCCCAACAGTCCTGCCGCGCGGATGTCTGCTACTGCCTGTTCGGCCGTGGCTTGCGAAGATACGATGGCAAAGCCGGTCGGGCCCCATGAGCTTTGCCCGACGGCTGCTGCGTTGGCGCCCGCCTGCTGCGAGATCCGGGCCAGCGCGCGGCCGACCGCCGCACTGCTGTACACGCCGCCTTGCGCCGGCGCGAAGTAGCGGCCGATGACCTGCTGCAGGTGATTGACGCCTTGGGCGAAGGGCGCGAAGTCCTGCTCGGCTGCGGCGGGCAGGATCTGCATCAGCACGCGGTGGCAGAGATCGGCGGCCAGCGCCTGGGGAAAGGGTGGCAGCCCTTGCATCGCCTGTTTTTCCGCCGCGCCGTGCAGGCCGGTGCGGCTGGTGTCGAGCAGCAGCACGATGCGCCAGTCGGCCGGGAAATCCAAACGCGCCATCAGCGGCGCCACGCTGCCCGTGCCACGCGGGCCGCTATCCACCAGCAGCCCGCCGCGCTCGAATGCCGCGATGCCAACGCCGGAGCGGCCTCCGCGGCCTAGCAGGCTGGCGATGTCGGCGCTGGACCATGGCAGGCCGTGCAGCTTTGCAAACGCCCGGCCCAGGGCCAGTGCCAGCTGCGTGCCCGAGCCGAAGCCCGCATGCGCCGGCAGTACCTCATGCAGGCAGAGCGCGAGCGGTTGCTGGATGCCGCTGGCTTGCTTGAGCCGTTCCAGCCAGGCCGAGACGCGCGGGACTTCCTGCCGCGCGGCGTGGTCCGCCGCGGCGACCCGGTCTTGCGCGGCCGGGCCGAGGTCAAGGATGGTCGACGGGCCGCCGATCGACAAGCCGAGACTGCCGAAGCGCCGCCCAAGCGATGCGCCCGGGTCGAGAAAGCCCAGATGCAGGCGCCCGGTGGCGTGAATCCGGACCGCACCGGGCGGGTTGATGCCATGACCTTCGTGGGTGAGCTCTTTGAGCTTTTCGAACGTTTGCATGGATGAAGACCTTTTGCGGTTCGCTTTGTCTGCCTGATCTAGCAAGCGGCATACCACTACGCCGCCGGCCCGCGGGGGACGCGGCGCGGCGGCGCTGGAGTGACAGCGTGTCATGGTCCGCGTTCCGCTTTGCGTACAAGGTGTCATGGCGCCGAGCCGGGTGCGGGTGGGCCGCGCTCAGGCCCCGGCCGCATGCCGTGACGCTGCCGTCTCTCGTGCGATCTCGATGCACCGCTGGTGCGATGCCTATGCCGACAAGATGCGATTCCGCTTCCGGCTGAGCGACTTCGGCCGCCAGCGCATGTGGGATACCGGATTGCTGTGAGGCACCGCGCCGCGCACGCTCACCTGCGCTTAGCCTGACCGCGCTGTATCACGCCAGGACTTTTGTCGCCAAGATCTAGACGGACTGGATTCGCTCGAGCCTGGCGACATACCGCCAGGCTTCGACGATGCTGTCCGCGGCGCGATCGATGTCGTCCTCTTCGGTAGGCCAGGAGATGACCGACAGGCGCATGATTTCGCGGCCCTTCCAGCAGGCGCCGCTGACATAGCAGTCGCCCGTGGACTGTACGCGTGCCACCACGTCCCGGGTCAAACGGTTGGCAGCGGCATCGTCCTCACCCGTACCGAAGCGGACGATGACCTGGTTGAGCGATACCGTGTTCAGCACAGTAATGCCGGCTTGCTCGTCCAGGCGCACAGCCATGCGGCGCGCCAGCCTGCAGTGGCGTGACACCATCTCGGCGATGCCCGCGCGGCCGAAATGGCGCAGCATGGCCCAGGTGGCGAAGCCGCGCGCACGGCGGGAAAGCTCCGGCACGTAGTGCGACGGATCGCGCTCGTCCTCGGCCGCATGGGGCAGGTAGCTGGCGGTAGCCGTCAGCGCGCGCCGGTGGGCTTCGGGATGGGCGACGATGGCATAGCCGCTGTCATACGGGGCCTGCAGCCATTTGTGCCCGTCGGTCGCCCATGAATCAGCGGCTTCGTAGCCGGGGGCGAGCGGCGCTGTCTCGGGGCACGCCCTGGCCCACAGGCCGAAGGCGCCATCCACATGCAGCCACGCGCCGCGTGCACGGATATCCGGCAGCATCTCCTGCACCGGATCGAACGCACCGGTATTGATCTGGCCAGCCTGCGCTATCACGATGACGGGGCCTTCGCAGGCGGCCAGCGCTGAGCCAAAGGGCGCCAGCAGCATGGCGCCGTCGTGCCCACTCGGCACGCGCTTGACGCGATCCCGCCCGAACCCCAGCAGGCGCAGCGCGGCAAAGACAGACGTGTGGGCCTCGTCGCCGACCAGCACGTGGATCTCGGGTGCGCCGAACAGGCCCTGGGCCTCCACATCCCAGCCGGCCTTTTGCAGGACATGGGTGCGCGCGGCAGCGAGGCAGGCAAAGTTGGCCATGGTCGCGCCAGTGACAAAGCCCACGGAAGCACCAGCTGGCAGGCGGAGGATATCGAGCAGCCATCTTGCCGATGTGTCCTCCGCGGCCGCGGCGGAGGGTGCGCCGTGGTGGTTGCCGCAGTTCTGGCCCCAGGCACTGGTGAGCCAGTCAGCGGCGACGCCGACTGGATGCGACGCACCTACGACCCAGCCAAAAAAACCCGCACCGGTGGTCGGGAGCAAGCCGGATTCCGCCAGCGCGCGCAAGGCATCGATCGTGTCCGCCGCTGGCATGCCGCTTTCGGGCGTGGGGCCGTCCCATGCCTGGCGGCATGCCGCGTACGATCTGGCAGGCGGCTGCACGTTTTCCGCAACCGATTCCCGGTATCGCGTGGCCGCCGCGGCAGCGCGGCCTAGTACACCGAGATCCCCTGTTTGCCTGCGCGACATACCAGTACTCTCCTGCAGCGTGATGCCGATCTCTTTCGAGAAGGGATGCTACACGAAATCGTCCTGCATTGAGGGGCCGGGCGGAGCAATGGGTGCCGGCGGTGGCGATATGCAAGGGCGCCCAGGAGCGGGAACGCCGCGACCTGCGAGCCCATCGGCACGTCCGCCGTCATCACGGGGCGCTTCGCTTTCAGGTCGATGCCGATGCGCTCGATCGATGTTGCTCGACAGCCCTCCCGCTAACATCGCGCCGAAGGAGGCAGCTTGCGTGCCGATGTGACGGAGCGAGATCTGGATGCAGCACTAGTCGAACACATTCCCCGTTCCCTGCTCGAACCTGAAGGCGCTTTCCTATGTTGGTCGCCAGGTTTATCTCGAAGCGGGACGCGAGGACTACTATCTCGATCTGCTCTTTTTCCACCTAAAGCTGCTCTGTTACAGAGTAATCGAACTGAAGGCAGGTGCCTTCAACCCTGAGTATGCGGGGCAGATCAACTTCTACCTGCAGGCGGTCGATGCCGAGACGAAGACAGCGGCCGACAGTCCTACTATCGGGCTGCTGCTAGGCTAGGAGCACAACCGGCGGGTTGTCGAATACGCACTGCGCAACATGGGAAATCCGATTGGCGTGACCCAGTATCAGCTGGCGGCGGAGCTACTGGCTAAACTGCAGGGAGCTCCGCCGAGCGTCGAGGCGCTGACTCTATAACTGGAACCTGATGCGCGTAAAAATGAGGGGAACTAAGCCTGAGACAGGCGCCGCTGCGCTCCCCGGGGTCGACAAACGAAACTGCACGCTCGAGTTGCCAGGTCAGGCCTCAGCGATCATATATTTATCCCGATTCTTGCCAAGCCATGCGGGTGCCCGGCCACGGCCAGACCAAGTCGCGCCCGTCTTGGGGTCTTGGTACTTGGGTGGTTGCACGGTGCGCGGGGCTACCTCTGTCTTCTCGCCCGACGCTGGTCGGCCACGGCGGCGTCGCAGTTGCAAATCGTCCGCAGTAAGGGAGAACTCGACCATTAGAGCTCGGATCTTCTCGATAACACCAGCGACTTCAGTTGCACGGACTTCGGCAATTTGCGCTTCGATTCTCTCTTTTTCTGCCAAGAGTTGCTTGTACGTCGCCATTATTACTCTCCGTTGGAAATGAATGATTCTACAGCAGCGATTAAACAAACGTAGCAGGCTAGAAATTCCGTTAAATATTCCGCATGGCACCGATCCACATACCGACACTATGCCCGCAATCTCTCGCCGCTGTTTCCGTCGAAGCTTCTCGCACTAGTGCTGGCTAGTAAAGGAAAAATACTCGCGCGCTGCCGGGTCAATCGACTCTGCCTTTGCGATGGTCAGATGCCAGAGCTCGCCAATGGAGCTTGGTTCTTCATCGTCAGAGCTGCCTGCATGAATATTGACAGGATCTCGGTCATTGATAACACAGCTCGCACTACCGCTCTCGTGCGCGGTGTCGGGCGTAAATGGCGTGTGAAGCGGATACGACGTGCGAGCTGGCGCGATCTAGCCGACCTGGCAGCCCATGCACAGGAATCGTCTGCCCATGACGCCCACGCTGGCCGGATGCTGGATCGTATCGCACAGTTTGCGCCGCGAGTCGCACCCGGCGACGGGCAGGGGGGCGCCAGGGTAGCGTGCGCTACGCGAACTGCGTACAGGGCTGACATCGTTGCCTTGCAGCACCAACCCCGGCATACTCCAGCCTTATGCAGAAACTCCGTGCACTCCTTGGCCCGTTGCGGGTATTCGATGCGGTTTGCCGCGCCAAGGGCGTTTCGCGCGCCGCTGAGGCGCTGCACGTAACGCCGGGAGCCGTCAGCCAGCAGATCAAGCAGTTGGAGTGCGGGCTGGGGTTGCAGCTGTTTCAGAAATCCGGGCGCGAGATCGAGCTCACCGCGGCAGGCGTGCAACTCGCCCGGCGCGTCTCCGATGCCTTCGATAAACTCAACGATGCGCTCGATGATGCGGCCGATCGTCGACTCGACAAGCGTCTGCGGCTCAAGGTGACCCCCACCCTTGCCATCCGCTGGCTGATGCCTCGGCTAGGCGGCTTCCACGCGCAGCATCCCGACATGGACCTCGAGATCGCGACGATCGCCAGGGCCGACGACATCCGGCTCGAGGGCGCTGACTGCGTCATACGGCATGGCGTGGGCGAATGGACAGATGTCGAGCTGGATCATCTGTTCGACGATGAATTCGTTCCAGTTTGCGCGCCCAGCCTTGCCGCACAGCTGCAGACGCCGCAAAACCTGCTGCAGGCCACGCTGCTGCACTCAATGCTACGACCTGAGGCCTGGGATTTGTGGTTCGCCTCTGCCGACCTGGGCGGCCTGTCTCGCTCCCGGGGAATGACGTTGGCCAATGCGGCGCTCTGCTACCAGGCCGCCGCAGACGGATTGGGTGTCGCGATCGCCCAGCGGGCCTACATTGATGACGATATCCGTAGCGGACGCCTAGTCATCGCCGTGGATCACGTCGCTCGAACGGAGCGCGGCTACTATGTGGTCTGTGATCCGCTGAGGGCGGACGCAGCTCCCGTGCGGCTGTTTCGCGAGTGGATCCGTTCGGTACGCTAGCGATTGCTCGAGGGGCAGGCCCGCACAAGTACATAGCGAAAAGTTGCTGGGCGAGCCAGGGTCAAAGGAAATTCTCGCGCAATGTCTTGGCAGATCTCTCCTGACGTCAACCTTCATATAGCCCTTGCCGCCTGGCTGGCGCTCGTAGTGGCTATTTGCTCGAACTAGGGGCGCCGTATTCCGTTGCGTCTAAGCCGTCGAGCACAAAGAGTCCAAAGCGATGCAGTGCCGTCTCGAGGTTGGGTGCACTGAGAAGACTCAGGCAGAGAAACTTCAGCGTGCCATCGCGAAACGGTCGGCGTGAAGGTGCCGGCCATCTCATCGTCGAGTTCGATTGCAAGCGCGGGATATCTCAGATTCGGTTGTTCATTTTCTCGTGGGCATCCACGAGCTGAGCAAGCAGTTTCATGAAAACGACGCGTTCCTCCGCAGGCAGTGGCTCAATCAAGAGCTCCTGCGAGCGGTGTATGTTTTCTTGCAGATCATTGATCAGTTTTAGCCCTTCTTTGGTGATCACCGAAAGTCTTGATCGACGGTCGTCTGGGTTTACCCGGGTATCGACCAATCCTTTTTCACCCAACCGTCTCAGTACTTCGGCAGTTGTCGTGCGGTCTAGGGAGAGCTCTCGGCCGATTGCTTTCTGATCAAGCCAGGGATTCATCGATAGTGCTGTAAGCATGCCGACCTGAAGCGGTGTAATGCTCTCTGAGTGGCACAAATCGAAGAAGATCGCCTGGCCAATCTGGTTCAGGCGACGAATCAGGAAGCCAGGCCGGTCCCACATAACTTGACGAACAGGGCTGAAGGGCAGCGGAACTGAGGACTTAGCCGGCTCGATTGGACTGTTCTTTTTCTTCTTCTGAGCGGGAGCGCGCCTTGTGGTCATCTCGGAATTGCTGGTGTTGTCATGCGATGAGTGTATCACTCCGATGGTTGTGATAAGGAAACCAACTACGGCTCATTTCTGCGATAACAGATCGACCTTGAGGTACTCACCAAGAAGACGGTAAAAATCTCCCTCATCATCCCACGGAATCATATGTCCCGCGTTGGCTGCAGTGCATTGCACCAGACCCGGTGCAAGCGTTTTGATCTCCGCCAAATCGTCCGGCAGCAATACGCCCCCGCGTCCTGCCGCCATCAGAAGTCCGGGGATATGCAGCCTCGGTAAGTCAGCGTGGATGTCGTCCAGATGGAACCCGTAGTACGCTTGTACGACAGCGTCCTCATTGCAGGTGTGCAACCATTCGGCCCGCAGCCGCAGTTGCTCCTCAGACCAAGTCGGCGCGAAGGGGCGAAGTTCTTCGGCTGTCGTGCCCTGCGCGGCTAGCCGAATTGAGTCTACATACCAGGACAGCGGAGTCGGGTAGGTACGGCGGCCGGGACCGGTCATTGGCGGATCGATTAGCAGCAGCTCGGCTATGCGCTGCGGATTGCGAGCCGCGGCGCGAATCGCTACTCGAGCGCCCATCGAGTGGCCCAGCAGCGTCCCGGATGGCCATGCCAGGACGTCCAGTAAGTCGAGCACGTCCGACGCCATCGCATCCAGGCTCGCGTTGATGCCAGGCGTGCTGGACGACAAGCCTCGGCCGCGGAAGTCGAGGACATGGACATCGTAGTGACGTGCCAATCGCTCGGCGACGAAGCCCCAAGTAATGGCTGGGCTTGTGATGCCCGGCAGCAGGAGTAAGCGAGGCCCTTGCCCTCCATAGCGCAGCAGGTGAAGGCGCACCCCGTTGGCGCGCACGTGATGACCGTAAGGCAATGAACTCATTGAAACTCCTGAGCGGCTTGTACGTGGACAAAAAGGCAGACGTGTGCACTACGGAGACCTGCTCGACGTTAACTAGCCCGCTGCGTAGGTGCTGTTGGCTCCGATGCGAGTTATCCGGGCCTTCAGCGCTCCTGCACGTTGATCTCGAGATTTGAAAATCTGAGGGGCGGGTCGAGCAAGCCGCTTTACGCCTGTGGGGGCTTTCCAAACCACCCACGCACGCGATTCCAAAGCACGCTCCACATCATCCCGGCGATCGAGACCGAGGGCTGTGGCTTGTCGGACGGCGCCGTTTGTCCGCTGAGGCGGTACGTGATTTGCTTGCCGAAGTCGGCCACCATGCGGCGCACGAAGTCTTTGACGAGACCGGAGCGCGAGAATTGCGCTAACGGTCCCTGCAAAGCGTACACCATGTCCACATGAACACGGGTGTTGTCCGCCGCCAAGGTCTCCAGTCGATAGGTAATATCTCCTTGGGTGCGCGAATTGCTCAGGCTGTCTTGACCGGCACCGCGAAGCACAGCGCGCTTCGCAACGTCGTCACGCTCCAGCCGCGCCGCACCTGCGAAGGCCGCCGACATCGGACCAAACTTGATGGCAATTGTGCCCCTGACCTTCTCACCCTCGTGCGAGTCGATAGTCGCGCCAGGTAGGCACGATGCGACCGCAGGCAGGTTACCCATGAACTCCCATACCTGCTCCAGCGGGTACGGTACATCGAAATTGACGTCAATACAGTTGCCTTTAGCTTTCGCTTTCGCCATTGCGGCGGGGTCGACATCCGCGAGTTCCGTATGTGCGGCCGACGCAGCAGTTGACGGTCTCCTCGACAGTTGAGACGCCTTTTGCAGCGAATCCGTCATGAATGGGGGCGTAGGCGAACATGATTTTGGCGCCGTCGACCTTGGCTGATTTGCCTGCGTTGGAACGGAGGCGCAGTTGATTGCAATCGCGCGTGATGCGTGCCACGTCTCACGCAACTTTTGGACTCGCGGGTCGGGCGAGTTACGCTGATTTTGCAGTACGTCCAAGATCGCGTTCACGATGCCTTGGTATCCAGTACAACGGCACAAGTTTCCAGACAACTCAAGACGCACCCGTGCCTCGCTCGCGTCAGGCAGACGAATTACGATGTCGCGCGCCGTGGCGAGCATGCCGGGCGTGCAGAAGCCGCACTGCAGTGCGTGGTGGCGCGTGAATGCTGGGCGCAGCAGTTGCATCACTGCATCGTCGTCGTAGCCTTCGATCGTTGTGACCTCGTGGCCCTCACATGCCACGGCGAAGGTGATGCACGAGCGTGCCGGTTGACCATCGATCAGAACCGTGCAAGCGCCACAGACACCGTGCTCGCAGCCCAGATGTGTGCCCGTGAGATGCAACTCGTCACGCAAAAAGTCGCCGAGGTGCATTCTCGGCTCGGCTTGCCGGCAGACGCTGCGGCCGTTCACTTGAATGGAAATGGGGTCCAAGTCTTCACTCCGATGGGGCTTGTCGCCGGGCAAGAACGCCGGCTTGCTCTAGTGCACGCTCAACGCATGCTGTAAAGAGCTTCTGATCGCAGAGGTCGCGCTCGGGAAGCGCCGTGCTGACGGCCGCACGCAGTTGCTCACGACTCGCGGCGTTGGCGCCCTCGCTGGCGATCGTGGCCGCGAGGTCTTTCAGGAGGATAGGTGGCCCATCGACAGCTCCTAGAGCGATGCGCGCGCAGTTGCGCGCGGCGTCGAGATAGACCGCCGCGCTAGCTTCAGCGAATTCGCCGGGCTTGCGGCAAAACTTGTAATACCCCCACCGCGTGGTACTCGTTTGGGACGGCACAGCGATTGAGACAATCAACTCATCAAACTCGAGCACGGTTGTATAGGCGCCGAGCATGAACGCATCAGCCTCAACCGTGCGTTCCCCGCGCGGGGACCTCAAACGGATGCGCGCACCCAGTGCCGCGAGCGTGACGACCCAGTCAGCCGCGGGGTCGGCGTGTGCGAGGCTGCCCCCGACCGTGCCGCGCGTGCGGATAGCGCGATAGGCGATGCCCGCCGCGACCCGCTGCATCGGATGCTGCACCAGGGGCTTGTGCAGGCCGTCCTCGATTTCGGCGTGCGTGACGGCGGCGCCAATTTCGATAGAGTCGGCCATTTGACTAACGCTGCGTAGGCCTGCGATGTTGGCAATCTCAACCACCTCCGATGGCCGCGCCAGTCGCAAGTTGAGCATCGGGCCGAAAGACTGGCTGCCGCTGATCGCTTTCGACGCTCCGCGACCCTTGGCCAATAGCTTCAGCGCCTCATCCACCYCGAGGGCTCGTGTGTATGCGAATTTAGCGGCCTTCACTTCGTGCCCTCCTGTTCCTGTTGCGAGGCCTCGAGAGCCTTGAGCAGACGACGTGGTGTTAAAGGGGTCATAAGTAGCTCCGCAGCGCCAGTGCCCTGCAACGCGTCATTTACCGCGTTGAAGATTACTGCGGGGGGCGCAATTGCGCCGCCTTCGCCCACGCCTTTGGCGCCGAACTCGGTGTGGGGAGACGGTGTCTCGAAGTGATCGATGCGAATGCGCGGCACTTCGGTTGCGCCAGGCAGGATGTAGTCAGCTAGCGTGGAAGCCAGTGGCTGACCCTGATCGTCGTAAGGACTCTCCTCGTACATCGCGGTGCCGATGCCTTGGGCAATCCCTCCGATGGTCTGCCCCTCGACAATCATGGGGTTGACGATCGTGCCGCAGTCTTCGACCACCACGTAGTCGAGGATTTCGACATTCCCCGTTTCGGTGTCGACCGCGACAACTGCCGCGTGGCTCGCATACGTGAAAGTGCCGGTGTCGACTTTGGGCTTATACGCACGCGACACTTCCAACCCACCAAGATGGACGTTGGAAGGCAATTCTTGTGGCGTGAGATACCAGGCACGTCCCACGTCGGCCAGGGAAATTGATTTTTCGCCCGCGAAGGCGCGCCCTTCCAGCAAAACGACGGCTTGCGGCTCCACTCCCATCAGGTGGCCGGCGATCGCCTGCAAGCGTGGCAACAGCTCCTTGCATGCGGTTGAGATGGCGCCGCCTGACATGACTGTTGCGCGGGAAGCGTACGTGCCCGAAGAGAAGGGGGTCAGGGCGGTATCGCCGTGAACGACTCGGATGCGCACGATGGGGATCCCCAGCACGTCGTGCGCAATTTGGGCGAAAGTAGTCTCCATGCCCTGGCCATGTGAATGCACGCCGACTCGAACTTCGAGTCCTCCGTCCGCAGTCAATTTGACCGAGGCCTGGTCGTGTCCAGGCACGACCGGCAACCCCCAGGTGGCGAACACCGACGTGCCATGGGCGGACTGCTCCGTATAGGTTGCAGTGCCGATGCCAATGCGGCGTCCATCCGGTTCCCCACGAGCCTGACGCTCCCGCACCGCCTCGACTCCAATCATCTCCAGCGCACGCTTGAGACTTTTTGGGAAGTCGCCGCTGTCAAAGTGCTTGTTGGCAACGTTGACATATGGCATCTGATCGGCCGGAACCAGGTTCTCCATGCGGACTTGCCAGGGCTCGCGCCCGACCTCACGCGCCAGTGCGTCCATCAAGAGTTCAATTGCGAAGCACACTCCCGTTCGCGCCACGCCCCGGTAGGGCATGAAGCCTGGTTTGTTCGTTGCGACGCAGACTGTCTCGCAGCGATAGCCGCGAAAGGTGTATGGGCCCGGCAGATTCCCAAGAGCCTGACCTGGCTCCAGACCGATGAAGAACGGCCAGTACGAATATGCGCCTCCGTCGATCGTGATCACCGCGTCCAATGCCAGCACCTTTCCAGTTCGATCCGCATAGGCTGTTACCTGATAGTGGTGCTGACGCGTGTTGGCGCCAACGATCAGGTGTTCACGCCGGTCTTCGAGGTAGCGAAATGGCCGTCGGTAAGTCTTGGCCAGCCACGCGATGCACAGATCTTCCGGGTACAGCATCCCTTTGTAGCCGAAGCCACCGCCGACGTCGGGCGACACCACGCGAACGGCCTCTTCAGGCATATCAAGATGCTGTGCTACTCCGGTGCGCACCAGGTGCGGCACTTGCGTTGCACTAACCACGACGAGTTGATCGGCCTGGAAGTCCCAATAGGCCAACACCGACTTGCCCTCCATGGGTGCAATGCACTGGCGTGAGAGCTCGATGGTGCGGCTGACTTTGACCTCTGCCTTGGCGGCGAGTTCGTCGAAGTCGCGGTCGGCTCGCAGCGTCAAAAAGACGTTGTCTTTCCATCCGGCATGCATGAGTTCACCCTCAGCTGCAAGCGCAGACCAAGAGTCGTGATAGATGGGCAACTCCTCATACGAGACATGCACTTGCTCAAGCAGGTCCTCTGCGACCGCACGCGTCGGGGCGATGGCCATAGCCACTGCCTCTCCCACGAAGCGTACCTTGCCGCTGGCCAGTGGCGGCAGCAATGACGGCTGATATGTTGGCAGCGACGAAGGTGAGCCGATGTCTGCTGCGTCCGCCATCATCTCGCGCAGAAACACTTGCCCTGTCAGTTCCTCCGGAAACTCGACACCAGTGATGGTCGCGTGCGCCAAAGGGCTGCGCAGAAAGGCGACTTCGTGCATGCCCGGTATCACGAAGTCGCCTACGAAGTTCCCTTTGCCCGCCAAATGACGGGCATCCTCCTTGCGCAGCACTCGCGCCCCGATGCCTTCGCGCTTGCGTAGCCGCGCCGGGATTTCAGTCTGGTCCATGATTTTCCTTGGTCTTGATCACTTTGCGTTGCGCTGGAGCGCGTTGAGCGTGTAGCCGTCGCTCGCCTTCCACGGTCCCGTTGCTCAACGCATCGGTGAGTTGCAGTCGAGGCACGATTGAAGCCCTTGTTCAAGTGATCGAAGTTTAGGAGACGTGAGGTCTCCAGGGGCGTGCCGCTCAGCAGCCTTGCCGTGCTCCAGCGCAACCGCCGTCCGTAAAACTGCATACTAGGCATAACACTGAGTAATTATGCGCGTCGTTGGGCTATCTCTATTATCAGTAGAAACCCTAATGTCATGGTAGTCACCACGTGCGATTTTTTCGTAATTAATACAAGGACATAGGAGAGATATGCTTGCTTCTCTCGCCGCTACCTTCTCATGTTATCAGTACAAACCCGCAGTTGTGGATGGCTGATGTAAACACCATAATAGGTCGTGCACTGAGTAAATTACACAACAGGTGTAGCGTCAGGAGTTGTCAATGGATTGGATCAAGGTTGCGCTCGCGCCGGAGCTGGGCAACGACGAGGTAAAGATGGTCAATGTCGCTGGCTGCGGCGTCGCGCTTTACCGTGTCGAAGACGAGTTTTTCGCGACGGATGCCATGTGCACGCACGGAAAAGCGCTGCTAGCCGAAGGCTTCGTGGAAGACGGCTGTATCGAGTGCCCATTGCACCAGGGGCGCTTCGACATCCGCAGCGGAAAGGCGATGTGCGCGCCGGTAACCGTGGACTTGCGCACACACACAGTCAAGCGGGAGGGCGACGACATCTACGTTTTGTCGCCTAGAAGCAAGTGAAGTCGCCCGGAATTGTTATCGTTGGGGCAGGGCAGTCGGCTGCCGTCGCGGCACACGCGTTGCGCGAACATGGCTACCGCGGGCACATTGCCATGCTGGGCCGAGAGTGGCACAAGCCTTATGAGCGTCCTCCTCTGTCTAAAGCAGTCTTGGTTGCCGCGCAAGAGCCCCTACTCGACGTACTGGCGGAAGAAGCCTGGGCGCGCAGCAACATCGAGCTGCTGAACGGTAGCGATGTGGCTGCTTTAGATTTGGCGCAGCAGGAAGTCCGCCTCGCTAACGGTCAGACGATTGAGTACGAAAAGTGTTTGGTCGCCACGGGCGGCGAAGCCAGGACGCTGCCGTGTTGTCCGCCCTACAGACGTCGCGTGCACTACATACGTACGTTGGATGACGCACGACGGCTGCGCGTAGCGCTCCAACGCAGGCCGCAAGTTGCGATTCTGGGGGGCGGCTTCCTCGGCTTAGAAATAGCACATGCAGCACTTGCCGTGGGGGCGTCGGTCACCGTGCTAGAGCGCGCGACGTCTCTGCTCGATCGTTTCCTGCCACCGGAGGTGTCCGCGTGGCTGCAGTCCAACTTGTGCCGAGCAGGGGCGCGGGTGCTTCTCGGCACCTCCGTCAGCGACGCCTTTCCAGTCGAGACTGGACGTATGCTGCTGGCGACGGACGCGGGCGCGCGGCTTGAAGTCGACGAGGTCGTTGTCGCGATTGGTCTGTCGCCGAACGATGCTCTGGCCCGTAACGCGGGCCTGGAGATTGGGCCTGGTGGTGGCGTACTGGTGGACGCCAATTGCCGCACCAGCAATGAGCACGTGTTCGCCTGCGGTGACTGCGCCAGCCAGCAACGTCCAGGCCAAGCTCAGCCGACACGTCTGGAGTCGTGGCAGAACGCGAACGAGCAAGCACGCACGGCCGCCGCTGCCATGCTCGGCGCTTCCCCGCCGAAGCCCCCGGTACCGTGGTTTTGGACCGATCAAGGCGCGCACAACATTCAGATGCTCGGCCTGCCAGCAGACGACCTCGAGTATGTGCGTCGCGGAGATCCTAGCAATGCCAAGGCGTTGTGGATCGGCCACCGCCGCCTTGTGCCCATCCACGCAGTCGCTATCAACGCGGGCTCCGAGCTACGCGCATTGCGACCGCTTTTCGATCGGGACCAACCGGTACAGCTGCAGGACTTCCATCTGGACACATTGAATCTTCGCGCTTGGGCCAAGCAGCAGGCGCTGGCCGACGCGGCGGTCCCACGTTAATCAAAGGAGCTTCTATGTTTCAGTCGCAAGCGGTCATCGGCATTACAAATGCCCAGAAGAATCCCCCTTTAGAACAGTGCGTCTGGCCGGAGGACGCCCTCAACAACATCCCGGATTGGGTCTACACCAGCCAAGCCGTCTATGACCTAGAGATCGAGCGGATCTTTCGTGGGGATACTTGGAACTTTGTCGCTTTGGAGGCGGAGATTCCGAACCCGGGCGACTACAAACGCGGGTACGTCGGCTCCACGCCGGTAGTGGTCGCTCGTGCCGAAGACAGCACGATCTCTGTCTTTGAGAACCGCTGCGCCCATCGCGGCGCCGAATTCTGCCGCAGCAACCAAGGCAATGCGAAAGAATTCGTCTGCCCTTATCACCAGTGGTCGTATGACCTCAAAGGGAATCTGCAGGGCATACCTTTCAAGCGAGGTGTCGACAAGGTTGGCGGCATGCCGGCGAACTTCCGCAACGCCGACCACGGCACCCGCCAGCTGCGCGTGACAACGCGCAATGGAGTGGTGTTCGCCACGTACTCCGACAGGACCCCCTCTCTAGAAGAGTACATGACCAAGGAAATCGTCGACGAATTCGATGTCACCTTTCCCGGGAAAAAGCTCAAGATCCTCGGCTACTACCGCAACGAGCTCCCGTGCAACTGGAAGATGTACCACGAGAACCTCAAGGATCCGTACCACGCGACGCTGCTGCACTCGTTTCTCGTGGTGTTTGGTCTGCTGGTTCCAGGCATCAAGGCAAGCGTGTTCGCAGACCAGGAGCACGGGCGCCACGGCTACATGGCTTCCGCCAAGCCACAGCAGACGTACGCCACCGTCTCAGACGACAACAAGGCGGAGATGAGGTCGTTTGACGAGAACCTGAAGCTGCACGATGAGCGCTTCGTAGACTTCGTGCGGGAGTTCAACTCGCCCTGGTCTGCGTGCATGATGACTCTATGGCCGAACCTGATCGTCCAGCGCGAAATGAACACCTTGGGTGTGCGCCAGATCATCCCCAATGGCCCGCACAGCATGATCATGCAGTGGACCATTTTTGGTTATGAAGACGACACGCCGGAGATGACCAACCACCGCTTGCGCCAAGGCAACCTCATGGGCCCTGCCGGCTTCTTGGGCCTCGAAGATAACGAGGCACTGAAGTTCGTCCAGGACGGCTTGCGGCGCTCGAGCACTGACAACAATGTGCTCAAACTGGATGCTGACCAACTCGGCACAACGCGAGGCCTCATCTCGGAGTCCTGCATTCGCTCCCTCTACGCGTACTACCGCGGGGTCATGGACATTCCGGTCGCAGGGAGCGCAGCATGAGCAAGTTACTCGCCTACAAGTCTCCGACGATCTCGCCCATGCGGGCGGCTCATTTGCGCGCCGAGGTCGACGCCTTTCACGCAGAGTACTGCGCCGTGCTGGACGCGAACGAGATCGGGCGCTGGCCGGACTTTTTCAGCAACGATGCGACGTACCGGATTACCTCGCGCGAGAACGCGCTGCTGGACATGCCCGTGGGCCTCATCTACTGCGAGGGTCGCGACATGATCCGTGACCGAGCCATGGCCATCGCGAACTCACAGATGTTCGCACCGCGGCATATGCTGCACGTCCTCGGTATAACACGAGTGCTGGAGGAAGCTGAAGACACAATCAGCGCTCAGACGCCATTCCTCTTGATGCAGACCTTGATCGAGGGGCCCACCACCGTGCATCTGTCCGGAATCTTTCACGACCGCTTCGTGCGCCAGGAGGAACGGCTTCTGATTGCCAGCCGGCTTGTGGTGCATGACACCGAAATCCTGGCGACGTCCTTGGCGTACCCAGTCTGAGATCAGATATGTTCCAAATCAATCGCACCCCAAAAATCGCGCTCGAAGAGCACTTCTCCGCGCCAGGTTTCTCTGAGTATTCCGCTGACATGACGCGGTTGTTTCCGCCCGAAATCCTCGCTGAGCTTGGCGCAAGGCTGACCGACTTCGATGATCGGCGTCTGGCGGAAATGGATGCCGGCAACATCGAGTACGTCGTGCTGTCGCAAACGATGCCCGGCGTGCAGGCGGAGACGAACCGGGCTGTAGCCATACGTCGCGCGCGTGAGAATAACGAGTTCCTCGCTGGCCGGATTGCCCGGCATCCGCAACGCTTCGGCGCCTTCGCGCACGTGGCGCTGCAGGATCCCAAACTAGCCGCCGACGAGCTGGAGCGTACTGTTCGTGAATACGGCTTCAAAGGCGCGCTGATCAATGGCCATACTTTGGGGCGCTACTACGAGAGTCAAGACTTTGATGTGTTCTGGGAGAGGGCGGAGGCGCTAGGCGTGCCCATCTATCTGCACCCCACGCGCTTCAGCCAGGCCCCCGCGCTACTCGACGGCATGCCTGTGCTGCAGGGTGCCGTCTGGGGTTGGGGGGTGGAGACGGCTGGTCATGCCTTGCGCTTGCTGTTCGGAGGCGTGTTCGACCGGTTTCCGGGCCTCGTCTTGCTGTTGGGCCACATGGGCGAGTTCCTGCCGTACCAGCGCTGGCGGATGGACAGCCGCTACGCTGCCTATCCAATGGGCGTGAAGCTGAAGCGCAAACCGAGTGAATACATCGGAAGCAACATCCTGATCACAACATCTGGCGTGTGCTCTGTGCCCTCATTAATGGGAGCGATCGGCGAGATCGGGGCAGAGGCTGTGCTCTACTCCGTCGACTACCCCTACGAATCCACTGCGGAGGCCTGCAAGTTCATCGAGCAGGCGCCGCTGGACGACACAACCCGTGCGCTGATCTGCCATGGCAATGCTCGCCGGATCTTCAAGCTTGGCGGCTCGGGCAGCTCGGACGACTTAGCCCTCATGCAGTGCTAAAACCTCTCGTAGAAAGGACAAACAATGTCAGTCAGCGATTTTCAAATGATCAAGGCTTGGGACGAGGTTCTCAGGTTGAGCAACGTACGGGCCGGGCAGACGATTTCTATCCTGTGCGCCCCTCATACGCATCCACAGACGCTGCGCACGGCGACGATCGCGGCCCAAGCCGCTGGCGCGATCGTCACCAAGATCGAGCTGCCACCCATCAACGCGGAAAAAGCGACCAGCCGCGACCTGATGAACTACTTGGGCGAGACACCGCTCACCAACAATCCTGTTGCTCTCGCAGCATTGAAGAGCAGCGACCTCGTGCTGGACTTGATGTTGCTGCTGTTCTCGCCCGAACAGATGGAAATCCTGGACTCTGGAACCAAGATCCTCCTGGCCGTGGAGCCGCCCGAGATTTTGGTGCGCACCGTGCCAACTGCGGCCGATCGCAAACGAGTGCTGGAGGCATCGAAGCTGTTGCGCCGCGCAAAGCAGATGCACGTGACCTCGCCGGCTGGGACGGATGTGACTTTCCAGATCGGAGAGTTTCCAACGATCAGCGAGTACGGTTTCTGCGAAGAGCCTGGGCGCTGGGATCACTGGCCGAGCGGTTTCCTTTTCACGTTCGCCAATGAGGGTGGCAGCGACGGCACCATCGTTATCGATCGCGGCGACATCCTGCTGCCGCAGAAGAACTACGTTTCGGAGATGATCACGCTGAACTTGCGTGACGGTTTTGTGCGCGAAATCGAAGGCGGCGTCGACGCTGCAATGATGCGGGAGTTCATGGAGGCTTATAAAGACCCCGAGGCGTACGCCATGGCGCACATCGGCTGGGGCATGCAGCCGCGGTGCTACTGGCACACACTGTCACTGCTCGACCGAGAGCAGACGGTTGGCATGGACGCACGTGCGTTCGAAGGAAATTTCCTATTCTCGTTAGGGCCGAACAACGAGGTCGGCGGCCCGCGCACGACGGCCTGTCACCTCGACATCCCGCTGCGAAATTGTACGGTGAAGGTTGATGACACCGTCGTCGTGCGTGATGGCAAAGTCATCGAGGAAGCCTTCAATGAGCGCTGACCATACCATCTACCAGAAGCAGGGCTTCGGCGCCACCATGCCTCCAAAGGCGCCGTATGGTCTGCTGATCGTCGACTTCATCAATGGGTTCGCCGATCCAGGCAGATTTGGCGGCGGCAATATCCATGCCGCCATCGAGTGCACGCGCGGATTGCTTGCAGAGGCGCGGTCCCGCAGATGGCCGGTTGCACATACGAGAGTCGTGTATCAAGACGATGGCGCCGATGCCAACATCTTCGCGCTGAAGGTACCAACGATCCTGTCCTTGCGCGAGGACGCGGAGGGAAGCCAGATCGTGCCACAGCTGCAGCCTGTTGGCGGCGAACTGGTGCTGCGAAAGACAAATCCTTCCGCATTTTTTGGGACGTCACTCGCCAGCTGGTTGTCACAACGCAGTGTGCAGACCTTGCTGATTGCAGGATGCACGACCAGCGGGTGCGTGCGCGCCAGCGTGGTCGACGCCATGTGCCATGGGTTTCGACCGCTGGTTGTCACTGATTGCGTAGGCGACAGGTCGCTGCAAGCTCATGACGCCAATTTATTCGACATGAATCAGAAGTACGCGACCTTGATGTTCCGCGATGACGCCCTTGATGCAACAGCTGCATTCGAAGCTCAATTGAGCTAGGAGCTGCGTAGGAAGCTCGCTCATCCAAAAAGGGAGGGCGTTCCTCTAGCCCGGAAAAAGGGCGGAGCTTTCGAGTCTATTCCGGACCACGGATGATCTCTGCATCCGTGGTCCGGATCTCTGGTCCAGAGAAGGTATTAGTTGGGACGAAGACTTCCGCGCTGTTTCGATGCGTGACGAAGAGCTCCCTTTAATCATGTGGAGAAGAGTGAGCGCTAGTACTGCCACGCCACTAACTAGGCCGCTTTGCAAATGGAGTTGGCTCTCAATTTTTCCATTCTTCCTCTTTGACGTAAGGATCCGCAAATGACACGACCCCATCATGAGCTTTCTGAACTTCGACAGAATTGGCGCATCGTGATCGGTTGTTTCCTCGGTCTCGCTAGTGGTGTTTCATCGCTCTACTTCTACAGTGCTGGGTTGTTTCTAAAGCCCGTCGCCGCCGAGTTCGGCTGGAGCCGAGGTACCGCGTCGCTGGGTCCCTTGGTCAGCATACTCTTGCTCGGATGCGCGGCCCCCTTTATTGGGCAAGTGATTGACCGGTACGGTGCACGACGGGCCGCGCTGTGCTCGCTGATTGGACTTTCGTGTTCGTTCATTCTGCTCGGGTATCTGACGCAAGGGCTAGCCAGCTTTCTGACGCTAGTCACCGTCCTAACAATTGTTGGCGGGGCAACATCGCCGGTGTCATTTACCCGTATTTTGGTGGCTAAATTCTCGAGACAGCGCGGCTTGGCTCTCGGCATCGCCATTACAGGAACCGGTGCAGGGGCGATCCTGACTCCGCTAATGGTGACGCCGGCCATCGCCAGTTTCGGCTGGCGAGCGACGTACTTCGCTCTCGCTGCGGTGGCCTTGGCGTTTGTGCCCGTAATCGCCTTTTTCCTGCGAGGTGCAGACTCCGTTGTTGGTGAGGAAAGGAAGGCCTCTGGCTCGAAAGGCAGTCTGCGGGTTTTGGCCGACCCAAGTTTCCTCCGCATCGCCGCGATCTTCCTGTTGTGCTCCATGGGCATCTTCGGCACGATCGTGCACGTAGTGCCCATGCTGACTGACATTGGCATCGCGCCGGTCCGCGCAGCTCGTCTTGCTAGCATCCTCGGCGCTGCAGTGATTGTTGGCCGTATTGTCACGGGTCTGTTGCTCGACCTGTTCGAAGCGGCACTGCTATCCGCCACGCTTTTTCTTTTCTCCGCTGCCGGCATGCTGGTCTTGGCTGTAGGGGGGGCGGATCTCGTCCTCGTCGGCTTGCTCCTCACGGGGTTCTCGGTTGGCGCAGAGTTCGATCTCGCCGCCTACCTCGTCGGCCGACGTTTCCCACTGAAACGCTATAGCACGACCTTCGGCGGCGTGTACGCGGCCGTGGCGATTGGTGGCGGTGTTGGCCCGTTCCTGGCGGGACAACTCTTTGATCATTCGGGCAGTTATGTGTATTGGCTCTATCTCGCAGCCGGGGTGCTTCTAGTCGCCGCATTGATTTCCTTTACGGAACGAAGCGGCACACGCCTGGCTACGCGAGCTGCAGTGCCAGCTGGAAGCTTGAGGGATGACAAGTGATAGCCCGCGAGTTGGAAGGGCGTTTCCGGGAAGTGTGAGCGAAGTCTCTGATGCTTCACGGGTAAAGCTGTGAGCAAGATGGCGCGATGTGGGGCCGCGTGCATTTGGGTTAGCCCAACGAGTAGCTCTGAAGAGGTTGAGCATGGAGAATCTGGATGTGACGGTGCTGCGAAAGCTGCGTGATTGGCGTACGGCCGGAAAGCGGGCCTTGCTCGCGACCGTAGTTCGTACTTGGGGGTCGTCGCCCCGTCCGGTTGGCTCAATCATGGCCTTGTGCGAAAGCGGTGCGGTCGTGGGCTCCGTTTCAGGAGGCTGCATTGAGGACGACCTAATTTATCGCTACGCACAGACACTTACGGGCGACGACCCAAGTCAAGCCTTACCTCTCGGATTGCCAGACTTCATGAAGTACGGCATCACGGCAGACGAGGCGCATCGCTTCGGCCTGCCATGCGGAGGCACGTTGGAACTACTGCTGGAGCACGATCCGGACGCGCAGGCGCTTGTAGCCCTGGTTCAGTCGCTCGAGGCGGGTCAGTTGATGCAGCGGGAGGTTCGTCTGGCCGACGGCGTCATCAGCCTTTCAAAGACCGATCAGCCTGCCGAGCTCGTAGTGGACGAACAGCGGGTTCGCAACACATTCGGTCCCGAGTACCGCATGCTTCTTATCGGCGCCGGGCAATTAACAGAGTACTTAGCGACGATGGCCCTGTTCAGTGGCTTCGCCGTAATCGTGTGTGATCCGCGAGAAGAATACCGCGGTTCCTGGAGTGTGCCAGGTGCGACGATTGTCTCCGATATGCCCGACGACGTCGTTGTGGAGTTTCGCCCCGACCGCCGCAGTTGCGTCGTGGCGCTTACCCACGATCCCAAATTGGACGATCTTGCGTTGCTGGAAGCGGTGAAGTCTGAGGCCTTCTACGTGGGCGCCATTGGCAGTCGTCGCAACAACGAAGCTCGGCGGCGCCGCTTCATCGAACACTTCGGGGAGACCGAAGAATCTCTGGCAGGACTGCGTGGACCGATTGGAATCTACATCGGCAGCAAGACACCTCCCGAGATCGCTGTGAGCGTGATGGCAGAGATTCTGGCGTTCAAGAACGGAGTGAAGCTTGCTCAGGACATGGACATAGCAAGCGCGAAGAACGGGCTGGCGTGCGGAAAAAATCAAGATCGTCTTATCACGCGAATTGATCACGCGCTGCGAAATAGTCGCGGTGAACGTTTTCTTGCGAACTAGTTGACCCCTTGACGCAGGGGGAGCGTCAACGAGGGCTAATCCCTTATTGAGTTGCTTACTGCCAACGTGGCCGGCATCGGCGCGCTGGTTCGGGTAAGTGCGCTCGCGCTCGATGATTAGGAAGACGAGCGCCAAGAAAGAAATAGCAATTTGCAGTACCCACCCACAAAAGAACGAGGAGAGAGCTTCATGAGACCGAAGGCGATGGCCACAGCCGCACTGCTGGCCAGTATGGGGAGCGCAGTCGCGCAGTCTAGCGTCACGCTATACGGCGTGGTGGATATGAACATCGAATACGCCAATCATGTCGGCAGCATACCGACCGCAACGAATGGCTTTAACCCGGGTCCGTCGAACAATGTCGTCCGCATGAATTCGGGCGGTTGGGCTGGATCGCGCTGGGGTCTGCGCGGCACCGAGGACCTTGGTGGGGGTCTTAAAAGTCTGTTTGTACTGGAGAACGGCTTTAACCTCGATACCGGCACTCTGCAGCAGAGCGGCCGCCTATTTGGTCGTCAGGCTTTTGTCGGGCTGTCGAAAGATGGTATCGGTCAGATTACCTTTGGTCGACAGTACACCTCGCTGTTCGATGCGCTTGCGAACTTCTCTCCTACCGCATTCGCTACGCAGTACGAGCCGGTGGTGCTGGAGACGGGCGCCAACTTCCGTGAGGACAATGCGATAAAATATAGAGGCCAGTTCGGCCCGGTGACCGCAACGACGCACTGGTCATTCGGTACCGGCTTGGCGCTACCAGCCTCAGTCGGAATCTCGACTCCAATCGGTGGCAATGGCGAAGCTCCGGGAGCATTTCGCCGCGACTCCGCCTATGGCGCTGCCATTGCGTATTCGAGCGGTCCCGTCGGCGTAACTGTTGCCTATGACCAGTGGAACCCGACGATCGGCGCGAGCAGTGGCACGATGAAGAAGGCGGCGCTTGGGGCCAGCTACTCGTTCAGTGAAACCGCGAGGGTCATGGGCGGTTATCGCTGGGGCCAGAATAAGAACGCGTCTGGCGAGCTTATCCAGCGTGACAATTTCTATTGGATCGGCGCAACTTATCAGGTCACGCCCGCCATCGGCCTGGCGCTTGAGTACAACTATGACGACATGAAGAATCTGTACGGGATCAATGCGCCCAACCCGTGGCAAGTTTTGCTTCTAGCAAACTATGCATTGTCCAAACGCACGGACCTGTACTTGTCCACGGCCTACGCAAAGAATGCAGGGCTGATGCTTGAGTCTCTTGGCACCTTTTATGCGAACACGCTAGCCCTTGGCAACAGCTACGCTCTGGCCAATGGCCAAAGTAACATGCTGGGCGTCGCCATCGGCGTTCGCCACAAGTTCTGAGCATGGAGGGTCCGACGCAACAGGGCTGGGCTCCGCTGTTTGGCCGACACTGCTGCGTCGAGCTTCCTTTTGGCTATGCCGGTGTAGGTGCCGGCGTAGTTTTTCTTTGGCTCTTCGCCGATCTTCGTGATCGCTTAGAAACAAAAATGGCCAACACGCCCACCACTGCTATCTTGGAGTTAGGGCACAACAAGAATCAGGAAGATGGAGGTTGGCCCCACGCAATTGCATGGCCCAGCTCGACTGCTGGGAAGGCTATCGCATAGGCGGTAGCTGGGAGGAGTCCCGGCGGTCTTGCATCATCCGGCTAGAACCCAAAGGACGTCGGAGGCGCTGCTGCGATACTGGGCAACTTGTATTCCTACCGCGATTCGACGCTCTGAAAGGTTGTCGGGGGTGCAAAATCTGGTTGGGGGGAGGGCTGGCAGGAGTGCCGGCCACTCGGGGGCTTTGTTCCGATGACGCGGGACGAGGCCCGCACCGTTCGATATGCACTAGGAAAATCCGCACGACGAAGAGATCGGCAGAGTTAGGCGTCCTCGAGAAGGCGCCGTCGGATGTAGGCAGTTCCCTCCATTAGCCGACGGGCCGTTCGGGTGAAATGCACTTCGCGGACTGCCCACTCGTCGTTTGCAGATCGTTCGACGTGCGCGTAGATACCCAGCACCCCGCTCGGATGACCGATTCGGATGCGCGCCGGGCCGACGTGGCGGGCACGCACTTCGGCGGGGATCGATCCCGCGATCTGCGCCGCCACGGACAGGCAGACGGAACCTCCACCCGGAAATGCTTTATGCATGACCCCGCCTTTGAGCACCATGCGGGCGACCAGGTCGACCTCCGATGCGTTGACGATGCGGTCACCCGCGACGTTTCGATAATCCTGCGCTGGGCCGACGAGGATTTGATATGGCGTGATCGTGGTTTCTAAGCCACAACGCTCGGCAGCCCAAGCCCGAACCTCTTCGGCAGCCTCATAGACTCGGGGGCCTAGCTGACCGGGCAGTTCCGTACCGGTGGCCCCTAGGTCCGCGGCTCGGATGAACACGCAGACCGTACCGACGTCAACGATGGAAACGGCAATCTCCCGGTCAAGCTTCGAGACATACACCTTGTCAATCGCGTTCCCGGTGGGGAGCAGCTTGCCAGTCGCGCCTCCACTAGTGTCCGAGTAGTCTAGCGAGACTTCTGCTCCGGTTCCTGGTACGCCATCCACCTCGCAGTCGCCTTCCACCCTGGGTTCGCCATCAGCGCAATTGATATTCATGCGCAAGATCTTCCCGGTGTTGGTGTTGTGCACGCGTACAGTTGTGACTGGTTCTTGCACGGCAATCAGCGACTCCTGCAATGCATAGACACCGGTGGCGGAAGAAATGTTGCCGCAGACGATCTCGTAGTTCACGGTTGGCTCGTCGATGCCGATTTGCACAAAAGTGTAGTCAATGTCAGCGTCTGGCCGCGTTGGGGGACCAATGATGGCGCATTTACTTGTAAGGATATCGGCTCCGCCAAGCCCATCAATCTGACGTACGTCAGGACTGCCGAAAAGTGCGAGTAGAAACTTTCGGCGCATCTCTGGATCTTGGGGCAAATGCCGCTGTGCAAGGAAGACGGCTTTGCTCGTGCCGCCCCGCATGAGAGTGACGGGCACGCGAACTTGTTCTTTCATACTCGGCATCTATGTGGTTGGTTCGTCGGAGTATGTTCGTCTTCGCCTGCATCGTCATTTCATTTCGACTCCTGTCCCTTTAGAAGCGCTAAAGACTTTTCGCATTGTTCAGCCAAACTAAACAATGACAAACAAAACTCCAATGACTCCGCCGCGCCGGATGGTCAAAGTTGACCCTGCAGTGGCGATCGCCACCTGGATTGGAGACATCTTTGAAGATCAGCAAACGAACGGAACCCCATTTCCGCGAGAACCCTGGCGGCATGGTTCTCGTTGCCACCCGCGTTGGGGGCAATCCGCTTCAGTTCCCGCCAATCGTATTCGTGCATGGTGAGGAGCAGGCAGAAGAGATTGAACTCGGCCCGATCGGACGTCTGTACAGCTATACCGTCGTTCACCCCGGTAAGGACAAGACACCTTACGGCCTCGCGATGGTTGATTTCGAGCCTGACGTGCGTGCATTTGGGCGGCTGCTCTTTGACGGTCAGCCTCCCGCAATCGGCAGCACCTTGCGCATCGTGCCTTTTGCGCTAACAGACGGCACTCCYGATTACGCTTTCCAAGAATAAAGCCATGAATCAACCACTGATCACCGGCGTCGGCATCACCAATTTTGGTCGATTCCCGGAGTTGACCGAAGAAGCACTGGCGCAATCCGCAATTCTTGACGCTCTGACCGATGCCGGCATAACCATTTCCGACGTACAAGCATTCTACTGTGGCAACGCTCTTGGAGCATCCTTGCCGGGTCAGCGCGCCCTGCGTGAGCTCCACACAAAGGGTGGGGCAGTCTACAACGTGGACAATGCTTGCTCGAGCGGCGCCACCGCATTGAACCTTGCGCTGCAGGCGCTTAAGGTAGGTCAGTACGACACTGTGGTCGTGTTCGGCATGGATCAACTGAGTAGCCTCGGTGGCGGACCACTGCAGCTCAGCCAGCACGACTGGAATAACAAGCGCGGCATGATCATGCCCGCTCTTTATGCCATGCGGGCGAAGCGGTACCTGTACGAACACGGCTTGGAACCTGAGACACTCGCGGATATCTCCGTCAAGAACCGAAAGCATGGCGTTCTGAATCCGATTGCCAAGTTCGCGAAGCTTGCCACGCGCGAGGAGATTCTTGCATCTCGCGCGGTCGCTGAGCCGCTCACGCTGCTGCAATGCTGTCCCGCTGTAGTTGACGGGGCAGCCGCTGTTGTATTGAGCACCAAGCCCTCTTCCGGTGTGGCGAAACCTGTCCGGGTCCTCGCGTCGGTTGTGCAGTCCGGCCTTTTCGAAACGGAGCCGGTCGACATGACGGAGGCAGAGATTACTGCTCGCGCCGCGGAACTCGCCTATGAACAAGCTGGCATTGGACCTGGTGACCTAAGTCTGCTGGAGGTTCACGACGCGTTCACCATTTCTGAGTTGCTGTACTACGAGGCATTGGGCCTGTGCGACCGCGGCGGGGCGGCCAGCCTGTTGGCAAGCGGCGCTACGGCGTTGGGCGGACGGGTGCCCGTGAATCCGAGTGGTGGCCTTCTAGCGAAAGGGCATCCGCCCGGCGCAACTGGTATTGCGCAAATCGTCGAGGTATGTGAGCAACTCCAGAACCGAGCAGGTGCACGCCAGGTGCAAGGTGCGCGGTTCGGCCTCACGCAAGTCACCGGCGGTGGAATCTGGGGCGTGGATCACGCAGCCTGCTCCATCCACATTCTCTCACTCTGACCATAAGCACATGAATCAGATCACCACTTCCGCTACAGGGGCGCCGTCCACGCTGGACGGTCTTGTTGCTATTGTCACTGGCGGTGCAAAGGGCATTGGATTTGGCATTGCGCGTACGTTGGCTCAAGCTGGTTGCCGTATCGCGCTATGGGATCTTGACGAGACGGCACTGCGGCAGGCCAGGCAGGCACTTGTTGGCGAAGGCGCAGAAGTCGACACGTTCTCGGTCGATGTGAGCTCCGTCGAGCCGGTGGAAGCCGCTGTCGCCCAGATTGTTGCAGCCCACGGACGCGTTGACATCCTTGTGAACAATGCCGGAATCGGCGGCGATAGGCTCGTGTCCAAAATGGATTTGGATTTTTGGAAGCGGGTTATCCAGGTGAACCTCGACTCGCAGTTCATCTGCGCGAAGGCAGTCTTGGCGCACATGGCTGAGAACAAGTTTGGTCGCATCATCAACATCAGCTCACGTGCGTGGCTGGGCAACCGCGGGCAAGCTGCATATTCGGCTTCCAAGGGTGCCGTCGTCAGCCTGACGCGTTCTCTTGCGTTGGAGTATGCGCGCAAAGGCATTACCGTGAACGCGGTGGCGCCTGGCATCGTCGATACGCCTTTGTTCGCATCATTAACAGAGGAAGTTAAGCAAAGCCTGCAAAAGTCTGTACCGATGGAGCGCATCGGCAGGCCGGCGGATATTGGCCAGGCCGTCCGATTCTTTGCGGAACCAGGCTCGAGCTACGTGACCGGCCAACTTTTGTACGTATGTGGCGGCCGAAGCCTCAGTAGCCCGTCCGTCTAGCGATCTGATGTAATTCCGAGAACTCCCAAACGCTACTTAAGCATCACATGCTAGCAAACACATTCAGCGGATTGAAAGTGGTCGACTTCACCCAAGTGATGGCGGGTCCTACCTGCACACTTTGCTTGGCGGATCTTGGGGCCGAGGTAGTGAAGGTCGAAACTCCCTCGGGAGACCTCGCCCGCGCACTCTCTCCGTGGGTCAACGGCGAAGGAGTTCCATTCCTGGCCCTGAATCGCAACAAGCGCAGCGTTGTTCTCGATCTTAAGCAACCGGAACATCTGGAAGCAGCGCGGCAACTCATCGCAGAGGCAGACGTGCTGGTGGAGAGCTTCCGTCCGGGTGTGATGGCGCGATTTGGGCTTGACTATGCCACGGTGGCAGAGAGGAATCCGAAACTGGTCTATTGCTCGGTGTCAGCCTATGGACAGCTTGGATCCACCCGGGATTTGCCTGGTGTGGACGGTGTGTTGCAAGCGGTGAGTGGGCTCATGAGCGTCACGGGATCGCAGGGCGGAGAGCCCTGCAAGGTCCAAGTGCCGGTTGTCGATCTCGTTACGGGGTATCTAGCCACTATCTCGGTCCTTGCTGCCCTTGCAGAGCGGCAGAAAAATGGAAGGGGGCAGCATGTGGAAGCCAGCATGTTCGCGAGCGCCATCGCGTTGCAGCACACGACCTTCGCTACCTACTTCGCAGACGGCAAAGTGCCAGGCCCACAGGGAAATGCCGCACCATACGCCACGCCAAACGAAGCGTTGCGGTGCTCCGACGGATGGATCATGGTCGCGGCATACCACCCCGCGCGCTGGGAGGCCTTGTGTGGGGCGATCGGGGTCCCGGAGCTCGCCAATGATCCGCGATTCTGTGATAACAAGAGTCGCCTGCAGCATCGTGACGCGCTGCTGGGTGCGCTGGAATCGCACATGGGTGCTCGTCCTCGAGCATTCTGGCTCGAGCAGTTCGCCGCCGTGGACATCATCTGCGGACCAATCAATGATTACGCCGAAGTGGTCCAGTCGACAGCCTTCGTCGAAGGGGAGCTTGCTGAGTCCATGCAGCATCCCGTTGCAGGGGCGCTGACAATGCCGCGCA
The DNA here is from genome assembly GCF_052113425.1 of Cupriavidus sp. YAF13. Classification (NCBI taxonomy): domain Bacteria; kingdom Pseudomonadati; phylum Pseudomonadota; class Betaproteobacteria; order Burkholderiales; family Burkholderiaceae; genus Cupriavidus; species Cupriavidus sp. YAF13. The sequence goes on along the minus strand of NZ_JBFRDD010000008.1, from coordinate 3,210 downwards.
GCATGATCGGCGCCGTCGGGGAGCGGCCCCATGCGCGTCGTCCCGCGCCAACCATCGGGCAGCACACGCGCGAAGTCCTTACCGAGATGGGCTTTCCCGATGACAGCATTGAGGCTGTAGTGGCATCCATTCCCCAAAGAAACTGAATTGTATCCATGTCGATTACGTTGAGTATCCATGACGGCGTTGCGCTCGTCACTCTAAACCGGCCCGATGCGATGAACGCAATCGACCCCGAGTCGAACGAGAAATTGCTCGAGGCGTGGGATGAGGTCTCGCGGAACGAAGCTATCCGAGTCCTTGTCGTGACGGGCGCAGGAGATCGGTCGTTTTGCACCGGCGCTGACCTAAAGAAGACGATGCCCCCCGCGGAAAGTGCGGCGAGCCTGCTCTACGGGGGCGGCACAAGGGGCTTGAATTTCGGGTCACTCCAGACCCAGAAGCCAGTCATCGCAGCTGTCAATGGCTATGCACTGGGCGGCGGACTTGAGCTGGCCCTGTTGGCGGATATCCGAATCTGTTCGGACAATGCGCAGTTTGGCTTGCCGGAGGTACGGGTGGGGAGCATACCAGGCGCTGGCGGCACACAACGTCTAGTTCGCGCGGTTGGTCAGTCGGACGCGATGTGGATGCTTCTGACTGGCGAACGGATCGATGCCGCGGAGGCACTGAGGATCGGCCTGGTCAGCAAAGTTGTGCCTCTCGCTGCTTTGCGGGACACCGCACTCGCGCTTGCAGGAAACATGGCGGCGAATGCTCCGCTGGCAATGACGGCGGTCAAGGGGTTGGCCATGAGCGGGCGGGAGCTTTCGCTAGCTGCTGGATTGGAGCTGGAGCGGCAGGCGTTTGGCTTGTTAAGGGATACAGAAGACCGATTGGAAGGCCGGCGCGCGTTTGCGGAGAAGCGCGCACCTGTTTTCCGTGGGCGCTGATCGGTGAGCTGAGGCACGAGCTTCGGCAGAAGATGAATCATGAAAGGCGGCGACAGACCGCCTACTTACTGCAGGTCCCCGGCAACGTCATCGCAACGTAGCCAAAACACAAAACGGAGACAATAGTAGAGCCATGAAACGCAGACAAGTCCTCACAACCCTTGGCATTGGGGCCATCAGCGGTAGCCGATTGGTCCGGGCCCAAGCTTTTGGAGCTTCTGACCGCACTGTCCGGATCATTCTGGGATTTCCTGCTGGTGGCGCGACCGACGCGATTGCGAGAATCGTGGCCCCGCACCTGGAAAAGCCACTTAACGCAAAAGTGATTGTCGAGAACAAGCCAGGCGCCGGCGCACGTATCGCAAATACCTACGTGAAGGCGGCAAAGCCGGACGGCAATACGTTGCTTCTCACTTCGTCTTCGTTGATGGCAGTCTATCCGCACGCCTATAAGAACCTGGGCTACGATCCGTTGCGAGATTTTGTGCCGGTGACGTCTGTCGTGAATATGGAGTTCGGCTACATTGCAAGCACTGCCGCGGCACCCAAAGTCACGACGCTGCGCGAGTATGTCCAATGGGTGAAAGCGAACCCACTAAACGGAAACTATGGGGCGGTAGGAACGGGTTCTATCCCGCATTTTCTCGGGTTTCTCCTTGCGCGAGCCGGTGGTATCCAACTGAATCACGTTCCGTTTAACGGAGGTGCGCCTCATCTGCAGGCGCTCAACGGCGGACAGATTCCTTTCGGTATTGACGTCCTTGCGGGGATTGTTCCCCATCTGTCGACAGGCAGACTTAGGCTTTTGGCAACGAGCGGCACTGAACGTAGTGTGCCAGGTGTTCCGACCGCGTCCGAGGCAGGCTTCCCGGATTTGGCTACTGAGGATTACACAGGACTGTTCTATCCAGCGGCCACTCCGAACAAATTTGTACAACAAGTGCAGGGCGCGGTGAAGAGCGCGCTGCAGCAGCCTAGTGTGCAGGAGAGCTTTCGACTGCTGACATTTAAGCCCAGTGGCGCAGACTCTGCCCAGTTCACGCAGCGGGTCAACTCTGACTTTTACAGGTGGCGAAAGGTCGTCGCGGACTCGGGCTTCAAACCGCTCGACTGAGTCCGTCTCTTCATACGAAGTCTTGTCAGTAGCCAACTTGGAGAAGAAGAGCTTGAGACAACCTTATAGATCACGTTTCTTTCGTCTGGCGACGTTCATCTCTGTCATGTACTCCCTTGTGTCGCCGGCCCTCGCACAGCACGGGCCTGCCGCTCCCGCAAGGATACTCGTGGGCTTTTCACCAGGTGGCACACTGGACGTCGTCGCACGAGCGCTGGCCGAGTACCTGCACGAACCGCTTAATCGCACTGTCGTTGTAGAGAACAAACCTGGGGCAGGCGGGCGCATTGCGGTAGAAGCGTTGCGTGCGGCGCCGGCGGACGGAAGCGTGGCGATGTTATGTCCGGACTTCCTGACATCTATCTATCCGTCCGTTTTCAGGAAGCTCAATTACGTACCGGAGAAGCACATCCGCCCGGTGTCGACCGTTGCCGAGTTTGCAATGGCTCTGGCTGTGCCAGCATCCTCTCCAGTCAAAACCTTTGCAGAGTATGCGGTGTGGGTACGCGCACATTCCGACAAGGCGAATTTCGGCCATGCTGCCTCCGGAGGTCCAACTCACTTCCTAGGTCTGCAAATTGGGAAGAAGATTGGCACGCCTCTTGAGGACGTTCCCTTTCAGGGCGCTGCACCGATGATCAACAACCTGATTGGCGGAAACGTCGCGGCAGGAACCTCAACAGTGGGAGATTTTGCGCAGTATCACAATGCGGGAAAGCTACGCGTCCTTGCTATCACATCTGCGCAACGCTCACTGCTCCTTCCTGACGTGCCCACATTTGCCGAACTCGGTTTTAAGGACCTGACCGCGGTGGGGACGTTGGCGATATGTCTGCCGCCTCAGGCACCTGCAAGCACCGTAGCGCAATGGAGCACCGCCATCGGGAAGGCAGTTAGAGACGACAGGTTCGCAAGCAAGATCCGAACGCTTGGCTTCGTCAGCGCCGGCAGCTCTCCAGCCGAGGCGATTTCTAAGTTCAACGTATTGCGCAGTTTTTGGGAACCTATTATTAACTGGACAGTGCCAAGTTCTTCTACGCTGCCCGCTGCATGGGTGGCCAATCGTGGAGGGGACCGTCTTGGCGCCTATATTTGTCGAGGATTTTCGTGAGGCCTGGTACCGAACTGCAAGTCGCGAAAAATGTTGGCAGGCCTGAGCGAGCG